>JAIKVY010000034.1 GCA_024685275.1 Clostridia bacterium | reverse complement strand
TGTTTATACATTAGAATATCTCCTTTTCTAATTCTCCATGATAGTTAATCATACCATAAATAGGTACTTTAGCTATAATTATATCCGTACTATTATTAATTGTTTCTATTGGATACCATTGTCTATCTATATAATAAATTTGTTGTTGATTATTAATAGTATAAATACCATTAATTTTAGGATTATTTATATTTCCATTAATATCTTTATAGCATTGTCATTCTTCAATATGATAAGGATATGCAGTAATATTATCTGAATTATCGCTAGGATTAATAATTATCATACGACGACCTAAAAGTTCTAATGAATCAATGGGTCAATTCTCAAAAGCATTAAATATACCTGTTTGTCCTACTGTTATATATCTATCAATATTATTTTGCTTATATTTAAAATAAGTATAAGGGGTTACATCTAACATACATCCTAAACAATTTTTTAAATGTATTTCTGCATAAGGTGCTCTATTTTTATATTCTATTTTTTGATAATCTTGATAAATCAATGAAATAATATCAGTATTTAAAGGTAACATATCTCTGTTAAATTGACCAACTATATCACCCAATTCTATATGATGTGTTTCAGTTTTATCTGCTGCAGGTTTTGTTTTATATTGGTATTGATATAAAATCTTAGCTTCTTGGTGAATAGTATTATTATTATCATTTAAAATTTGTATATTAGCTACATCAATAGAATCTGGAATATGATAATATCCTTTTTGATTAATAAAAATTTGTCTAGCACTTTCTATATTTTTTCCTGTTTCCACAATCTGTATAACATATCCAAGTCAATTGGTTATATTATTAGATAATTGAAAACCTTTTTCATTATCATAAGTAAAATAATGTGGTGAGGTTGTAAATTGTATTTCTATATTTTTTAATTTAATAGAATTTTGCACAATATCTAAAGTACCATTATAACCATTTCAATATTCATCTAATTTTTCTTTTAAAGACATATTATCTCATAGTGTTTCAGTATTAGAAATATCTGTTACACCATTTACTCAATCTGATAAACTTAAATAAGTTGAAAGTGTAATTTGACCTAATTGTCAATCTGAAACATTGCTTTCATCAATATTATTAGTTTTAGTATAAAAATTAGAAGTGGAAGAAAATATATCGCTAAGAATGGGAATGGTAATAATTCCTAAACTATCTAATGCTTTTAAAGAATATCCATCACCAATTTCATACATTGTAGCATTAAAATTATATAATCTACGTCCTAATTGTTCATTAGGAGTAAGATTAATATCTGTTAATATAACAGCTATATTGCCTTCTGGCATAGACCGATATAATTTAGGTTCACCATCATTTAACCATGCTACAAGTTGTTCTCTAAATTCACGTTCTCAATATCAATGATCTTGCGGATATGAATCATGTTCGTTAAATAATTGACCACCAAATGTTTCACCATTTTCATATAAGTCTGCTCCCGTAATAGTTGCACCACTAGGAGTTAAACCATGAATTTGATTTAAATTTGGATATAAATTTTCACCATCTGCCGCACTATCATTTCTTATAATATATTTAGTATTAAATTCTTCATCATAATCAAGAACTCTATTATCATCTAATTCACTTAAAAATTTTCTATTAAAATCTTCTTCAGCAGTTATTAAACCAGAAATACTATAAGTTTTATAATTCATAATAGCATTTTCAACAAATTTTGGATACTTTCCACCTAAAGTATCAATTTTTTGTCGATTTACTGTTGGTTTTCAAGATGAAACTTGTCCATTATAACGAATAGCAATTTGTTTATTTTGTCGCATTAATAACATTTCATAAAATTTAGGATAAAAAAATGCACTAAAAGCTTGCTCTTTTCATTGCTCCATATTAGTAGAATCAATAACACATGCTTGTACTGAATATTGATATTTATATAAACTACTAATAGTATAATCATCAAATGGAATTTCTACTGGCATCTGTTGTGAATGTTCATCTAATTGAATTCTATTATAATCATAAGTATAAATTAATTCTCATGTTTTAAAATTATCTTTACTAGAAGCTCGTCTAAAATAAATTTTAGCTAAACTATCACACATAGCAGAAAAACGTACTTGAGCAATACCATCTTCTTGATTTACATCAATTACATTGTCAGCTAAATTTTGTTTGTTATTTCATTTAATATTGGTTAAAATTTGTGCTTGTTTTTTAATTTTTAAAGGATAAGATTGTGAAAAGACATATCCATTATTTGTACGACATATTATTTCAATAATTAATTCATCATTATTATTTGTATTTGTTAAATCTAATAAATAATCTATACTAGTATTTTCTGTTTTTAATAAATTATGTCGTGCATAAATTCAATCAGAATTATCTATTTCAATATTTTGTGGCACAGCTTTTTTTCATGTAATAATTTTATAAGCTTGTAATAATTCTGTTTCGGGTCAACTAATTCCTTCACTCATCACATCTTTTTTAAAAGTTACACATCCACTAATATGAAATGAACCAGCAGTAGTAGTAATAACATTATTTACATCTAATTGAGTAATTGAAATAATAGGTTCTAAAATAGGTTTAATTAATGTAACACTAGACCATTCTGAAAAATATTCTCGACTATTTAACATATATCCATCAAAAATACTGGATTGCCATTCTGTTACTTCGCAACTATCAAAACGAATTTGAACTTGATAATATTGATTATTATTTCAACATTTATCTGTTTTATTTAATCATTCAGGAGATATATTAATAGAATATAAATTATTTATTGGATCATATTGAAACAATCCTTTTATTTGAAAATTAACATCTTGTTTATTAAATAAAGGCATTTCTGCAATTAATATTCCATTAATAATACCATATTGATATTCTGTTTCCTCTTCTGTTGCTATATCAATTTGAGGAGCTATTGGTTTATTATGATATAAAACATTAGAATTATTACGCTGATCTACTACAGAAATATGAATTGACCTAATATCATCTATATTATTAAAAGGAGACAAAGAAAAAACTATAGGTACACTATCTGAATATAAAAAAGCTGGTTGAAAAGTTTCAATTAAAGGAGGATATAAAGTATTAATTACCGTAACCGCCATTTTGTACCTCCTTAAAATTAATCTCCTTTAATTTCAAATAATAATTTTACACTATCACTTATCGGTTCTGCACTACTATATTGTATAAATTTTCCATTGGTAATAAAATCATTTCATGTATTTTTAAAACTAACCCATTCTTGGAAAAAATCACGCAATGTTCCTCATTTTATAAATATATCATTATTATTTTCATCTAATGTTTTAATATATATTTGAACATTTTCATCATCCACCCCAAAAGGAGCAAAATATTGTTCACCAGATTCTGTATCAGTATC
>JAIKVY010000069.1 GCA_024685275.1 Clostridia bacterium | reverse complement strand
GTAGATATTATTGTTTCTCATCATTTTAAGGTTCTTAATAATTACTTGTTAAGTAAATTGCTACCAAACTTCTTATTGAAACGTTCAATTCTTCCACCAACAGCAACAGATTTTTGTTTTCCTGTGTAGAATGGATGACATTTTGAACAAATATCTACTTTTAATTCCTTAACATCAAGTACTGTTCCCATTTTAAATTTAGTACCACATGCACATGTAACATCAACTATATTGTATTGTGGTTGTATATCTTTTTGCATATTATCCTCCCAATTTTCTTGGTTATTTTGTTTTAAAGTCTATTAATTATATTTAAAATATAATTTGATGTCAAATAATAAAAATATGAAAATACCCTCTAAAAGAATATTTCAATGATTTTTTATTTATTTTTTTGAAGATGTCATTTTTATAATTGATAAAAAGTATCTATCTGGATTTGATCTTAGTTCTCTGAATAAAATTTCAACATCATCCAAATTTATATTTCTTTCAATAAATTCATCTGTTTTTAGAATATGTCTATTCAATATATCTATTGCAGATAAAAATTCTGTTCTTCCATCACTAACACCAAATACTCTTATATTATTCTTTCCAATTAAACTAATATCAGCATTAAATTTCTTCAATATTTTATTTTCATTTACGATAATACAATCACCATTTTCACCAGTTGATGTAAGAGCATAATCTGCTGCAACTGGATTATTACTTACAAGAATTGTAATATCAGCATTTCTTCCACCAGTCAATTGATGAACTCTTAATTTAACCTGTTCTTTTGTTTCATTAATTGTATTTAGAATCCCACAACTACGTGCTAATTTTAAATTTTCCTCATTTGAATCTACAAGTATTGGATTCATTTGTTTGTATTTTATAAGTTGAGCAATTATATTTCCTAACGCATTTGCACCAATAATTACTACATTTTTATTTTTTTGGTACTGAATACCTTCTATGCTAATTGTTTTTAAAGCAAGTGCGACTTTTTCTGTTAAAATAGCTTCTTCTTCTTTTAACGAATAAATTGTTCCACCATTTTCATCAATTTGACCAGGAAATGGAATAATTCTTGATTCTGGCATGTATATGTAATCACGCATAAATCCATCAGTATCAACACCCATTTGTTTTTCCTTATCATAGTCTTCGTAATCTTTATAAAATGGATTTAAAATAACTTTTGTTCCTCTTTTATATTTATAATGTTCGTTAGTTTTGCCATTATCAAATACGAATTGGTTTCCGTTAGAAAATTCAGCTTCTTCTTGGCTTAATACACCAATAGCAGCATGTCCTAGAATAAATGGATATTTAACAGAAGAATCTCCATAAAATATATTTACATCAGATGCATATGGCATAACATGTGTAATTCTAATTTTTACATATTTTTCATCATATGGATTTTCAACATTTGAAGTATTAGGAGCACCTTTATCTACAATAGTTTGCACATCAAATTTATTGTCGCCCTTTGAATAATAATATTTCATAATTCTTCCTTTATTTAGTATTTTTAGTATATAACATTTCCATTTAAATGTCTTTTTTATGTTATTGTTTTTTTGTAAATATGTTGTACCCGTCTGGATCATTTCCTGATTGATCAAAGTTTCCAGCAATATATGAACCAATGTTTTCAATTGAGTATGAAGTAGAAAAATAGATTTTCTTTACATAGTTAAGTATTCCACCAACACAGGTTACTTCAAGGCCAACTAAATTTCGCGCAATCAATTCACTATCAATCTTTACTGTTTTAAGTTCCATACAACCAGTAAATGCATCTCTACCAATTGTTGTTACATTCCCAGTAATTGTAAATATTTCGGTATCATCTCCTTTTCCTAAAATGCTACAGCCATAGAAAGCATATTCTCCGATATATTCAACAGCATTTCCATTAAATTTAACTTCATATAATTCATCACAGTTATAAAATGCTCTATTACCTATTCTAACAACGTTTTCTCCAATAAGTACGGTTTTTAAATTTTTATTTTTACTATCATTTGTACTACTATTTGGCGCTACAATAGCACTAAATGCATCGTCAGCAATTAATACAACAGAAGATTTTATAGTAATATTTGATTCTATTCCATCGTATTTAATTAAAAACATATCAGTAGGATTTGAAGAATTATCTTTGATATATAACAAGGAATTTAACCAATTTGATGAAGCATTATAATATCCAGTAGATGCAAATGCCAATTGACCAATACTCGTAACAGATGTCGGTAAGTAAATATTTGACAACGCTTCATTATATCTAAATGCAGATCTTCCAATTTTTGTACATCTATTACCTTTAAACGTTATTTCATTTGTTTTAGGAGATTTTGTAGTATTTGTTGTAACATCATTTGGACAGAAGAAATAATTTGGTATTCTAGTTACAGATTCTCCTATTTCTAATGATAATCCTGATTTATCTTGACCAACATTTGTAAATATCTCATTATTCATGCTAAAGTCACTACAATTTTCAGCATTAAACTTCATTTTGCTTATGCTTCTACAATTCTTAAATGCACCTATTCCAATATTAGTAACATATTGAGGAATAGTAATTTCTGTAAGACTAGTACAGTATTCACATGCATTATCTTCTATTGTTAGTAACTGTTCTGATAATATTAATGTATTTAATTTTGAGCACCCATAGAAAGACTTTGTGGCAACCAAAGAACCATTACCAATACTAATTGATCCTTTTGTTATTGGAGATGGTGCACTAGTTGAAGATTTAATCTCTATCTTACTAATATTCGAGCAATTCTGGAATGCTCCATAATAAACATTTGTATAATAAGTTATTGTTACAATGCTTAGACTATTAGGTATATATGAAACAAGCTTTTGTCCAGAAGCATTATATTCTTGTTCAACTCTAGTTGATTTTTCCTTCTGCGTGCTTCCAAAAACAAATCCTAATAATGTTGATTCAGAAGATCCAACCTGTTCAGCTAATCCACCAACAAATGGAGCTTCATATTCATTCAATGAATAACATCCTGAAAATGCTCCTTTATTAATAGTTTTAATTTCGTGTGGTATTGATACCTTTTTAAGATTTATACAATCTTCAAAAGCCCCTATTCCAATTGTTTCACAAGATGTACCGCTACTAAATTTGATTTCACTTAGGTAGTTAGCACCCTTCATAAAGTAGTTAGGAACTAATTTAGTTCCTCCATTTGGAAGTGTAACTGATAAACCAGCTGTACTACCAGAACCAACAAATAATGTAGCATTTGGATCTACTTCTGATAGATTCAATGATAATATTTTAACATCAGCTAAATTATCACATTCTGCAAATGCATTCTTTTCTATTGATTCAACATTTGCTGTAATACATATTCTATTGAGATTATTACAATTATAAAACGCTCTTTCTTTTATTGATTTAAGCAAAAATTCTTTTGATTCCATATCGAATAATTCAAGATTAATACAATTCTCAAATGCACTTTTTCCAATTGAATCAAAGCCCATAACTGTTGTCGATTGATAGTTTTCAAATAAAACTTTCTTTAAATTACAATAACTTTCTTCGTCCGAATTCATAAAATTAGCTGGTATTCTTTTTACGCTAGTGTATATCTTTAAAACCATACCAGTTGCTACATCTTTTCCTGCATTACTAAATGTATTAATTCCTAAATCTGCACATTCTTCAGCATAAAATTCAACAGTTTCAAGATTTACACATTCACTAAAGCACATAGTTCCAATTTTAGAAATAGAAGTTATTAATTTAACAGTTTCTAATGATGAACAATTTGTAAATGCATAATCACCTAATTCTCTTAAAATTGCACCATCAGATAATTGAATATTTGATAAACTTGATGCATTTGCTAAAGCCCTATTTGGAATATTAGAAATTGTTGCTCCGACATAAAGTGTTGTAATTTTAGCTATATAATCAGACCAAGGGATAGTATCAAGTGATTTCTTCATGTTACCAACCCCATTAAATATAAGTGTATACGATTTTATATCATCATCTGAATAATTATTTACTAAATATGCATACGTTCTATCTAAACCAGTTGCAGATGTTTCCCAATACAATTTAGTATAGATAATATAATTTATAGAACCGTACTTTTTAGTATTTGCTATTTTAGTATATGCAGAATTAAAGTATGATCCTTCTTTAATATTGTTAATTACATTATCTAGAATTGTTTGTTGAACATATACACTTGGAGTATATTTTAATAAACAACCATAATCATCCTCTTCATTAATATTTGGAACTACCAATGACGATTTTATAAAGACACCAATAATATTTTGACATCCATAGAACGCATTGTTATTAATATAACGAACCTTCTCTGGGACTGTTATATATGATAAATTAAGTGCATTTTCGAAAACGTTTTCAGCAACTAAGTACGTATCTTTATCTAATACTAAATCTCCATTTTGATTCTTGTTTGAAAAATCGTCTAAATTATATCCTAACAAATAAGCTCTATTGTTTACTCTTATATATAAAAGACCATCACTCCAATTCTTAATTGTATTAACAAACATTGTTCCAGAAAATGCCATCTTACCAATTCTACTTAGATTAGCGTTATTCTTTATCATAATGTTGCTTAAATATGAATTATCCATAAATGATTCTTGTCCAATAGAAACAAGAGATAATGGTAAATCAATACTTGATAAAGCGCATTTATAAAATGCAGAATCACCAATTGATTCGAGTTTTGTTGCATTGCTGAAATCAATACTATTTAGGTGGCTACAACTGTAAATGAAATAACTTGGTATGCTGATAACAGTATTGTTAATAACTAATTCAAATTTATTTTCAATTTGGGTATTAGGTCTTAAAAAGATTTCTGATTCTTTTGATAAATTATTAATATTCTTTGAATTTAAAATAATCTTTTTAAGGTTACTATTTTCACCAAAAGCTTTGTTTCCGATAATTTGAAGATTTTGTCCTAATGTTATGGTTTCTGCTTTGCAATTATAGAAACAATTATTTCCTACTTCAGTTATTGTATCTGATACTATAATGCTGGTTAAAGATGTGCAACCATAAAATGCATAATTGCCATATTTATTTACCTTAGCTCCATTAGCTAATCTAATATCTTTTAAATTAGTTGCATTATACATAAAGTATGCTGGAAGAGATAAAACATTACATTCAATATTTAGTACGAATTTGTTATTTTTACCTGTTTTAGAATCTGTAATAGTGTTACTTGAGTTCAAATCTTCCAATGATTCAAAGTTAGCATTTAATGTCTGTAAATTAGATAATCCGCTTAAAACATTTTTACCTAACTGTCTAATCTCTCTATCAATATTAACGATAGTTATGAATTCTAAATAATCCTTCCATACTATTTGCTGAGTTGTATCATATGAATCAGTTGCTCCAATTCCAGAAATAGTTAATTTGT
This sequence comes from Clostridia bacterium, assembly GCA_024685275.1. Taxonomy (GTDB): domain Bacteria; phylum Bacillota; class Clostridia; order Christensenellales; family DTU072; genus CAG-1782. The sequence continues at coordinate 21,626 of JAIKVY010000069.1, read as the reverse complement.
ATGTTCCTGATTCATAATCATCAGAAATTAAGTATGCATAGGCATTATTGTTTGAGAATTTAAAGTATAGATTTGTATAAACATCATATCCACTAACAGCATTTTTAATAACTGAATAGTGATTATTATCTTGTTCATCTTCATCATAAATATAACTACTTACATCAACATCTTTTCTTACGTAAACAGAATCCGCATATTTTAAAATACCGCCTAAAGAATCTTCATTTTCAATTCTACTTGGTAATAAATTGTTATCAAAATAAACCAATTTGAGATTAGTACAATTATTAAATGCCCCATCATCAATTAATGAAATGCTATCATTAATGATAATTGCAGATAAGTTTGTACAATTGTAAAAGGTATTTTCAAGTATTGATGTTATACCAGATCCTAAATGTATTCTAGTTAAATTTGTACAATCATAGAAACTACCTAACTGTGTTATAGAATCTGGAATATTTACTTGCTCTAGAGTTGTATCTCCTTCAAATGTTGAACAAAAAGCAACAACTTGTTTTTCACCCAATACGCTTGGAATATTTATTGTAGTTTCATCTCCTAAATACCCTGTTAAATATATTTTATTTCCATACTCAACATAATAGTAATCATCAATTGTTTTATTATTTGCGCCATAAACAACTACTGGTGTTGTCCCATACCAATCAATCCCAAGACGTTTTGAATTTCTTTGTTCATATTCTATTTTTGTAAGATTATTTGATGCAAACGCCCTATCTCCAATAGATAAAACAGTACATGGGATATAGACTTCAGTTAAATTTGAACAATTATAAAATGCTTCTTCACCAATATACATCAAACTCGGAGTATCATGAAAGAATTTTACACTAGCTAAGCTACTATTATTTTTAAATAGATAATCTGGTACAACCATTACTGAATCAGAAAATATAACTTCTAATGCTTCATTTGCACCACTAAAAATATTTTCATTTTTTGTTGTTATATATTTCGAACTGATAAATACACTTTCAAGATTATGATTATCCATAAATGCATTTTCACCTAACGTTGTTAAATTTTCACCAAGAGATACAGTAGTTAGATTTGAACATAGCATAAATGCATCATCACCAATTGTTGTAACCGAATCTGGAATCATCATAAATGTTATATTACTAGCATTGTAGAATGCTTTGTCTCCAATTACCTTTAATGATGCACCAATCATAATGTCTGTTAATTGTTCTGACGAATAAAATGCACTATCTCCAATTGTTACAACATTATTTGGAATAGTTAATATTTCTAAACCAGATGATTCAAATGCTGAATCTCCTATTGTTATTAACGAATCTGGTAATTCAATAAAGGCTAAAGAGGAACATTGACTAAATGTTTCATCACTAATAATACTTAAACTAACTTTAGGCCCAAATTCAAAATTAATTAAAGACTCACACCCTTTAAAACAAGAATCACCCAAAGAAGAAAGATTACTTGTGAACTTTACAGTTTCCAAATTAATGCACCCTTCAAAAACACTATTCCCTACTGTAGTTAATTCACTGCCTTTAAAGAATAAAACACGATTTAATGAAGAGCAGCCTTGGAATGCAGAATTTCCTATGCTTACTAATGTAGAAGGTAATGAGATATCTTCTATACCTGTTGCCTTAAATGAATCAACTCCTATGGTTTTTAATTTACCACCATTCATCGTATCAACCATTTTTAAATTAGTACAATTCTCAAAAGCACTATCTCCTATTGTCTCTACATTTAAAGATATATGAATGTATTTTAATCCTGTTTGCCCTTTAAATGCATTATTTCCTATGCCGACTATTGAATAATCTTTTGAATTAATCACAACTGTTTCTGGTAAATAAATATATGGAGTAAAGCCACTGTTTATACCTGTAATAATAACTGTCTTATTATCTTGGCTAGTTATTTCATAATTGAAAATAACACTTGTTGGATACTCAAATATATGATCACTATTTTGAAGTGTTGCTTGATTTTGAGCATATGTTGTTTTATTTAAGAAAACAATCGTATTTTCATTAAATAAGCTTTCACTAAAATTAAATTCTTTATTTGTAATATAAACGGTTTCAAGAGTATCATATGCAGCTAAACTTTCTATATTTGTTCCAGTTATATCAAGTGATTTTAAAGCAGTACATACGTTAACATTTATGTAAGTTTCAATATTTCCATTTAGAATTGTTATTTTTTCGATATTAATACAATCTTTATATACATTCTCTCCTAATGTCACTAAATTTTCTGCTACTAAACTATGCAATTGACTACAACTTTCGAATGCATTATCACCTATATATAAAAGCTTTTTAAAAGTTACTGTATCAAAATCAACCTTTTGACAATTCAAAAACGCATCTTGTCCAATACTTGATATGTCGTTACTTAAAGACAAATATAATAATTCTTCACAACCAGCAAAACAACTATCACCAATTTCAGTTATTAATATTGGCACATTTAATGTTACTATTTTTTCACAACCATAAAATACTTGTTTAAAATCATATCCTTCCTCAATATCTATATCTAAATCACTTGGAATTTCTTCGTATTCCTCATCGTTAGAAATAGTATTAGGTAAACGTAATATGCTTAGTTTCTTACAATTATAGAAAGCACCATTTCCCAATTTAACCATCTGAGAATTATTCGTTGATATATTGCAATTAATCATGTTAGAACAATTCTTAAATGCCCCAATTCCAATTTCTATAGTGCTTGCAGGGATATTTATATTTTTCAAAGAAGTACAATCTCTTAAAGCAAAATTACCTATTCTAGTAACACCATTACGTATTGTTACATCTTGAATAGTACTTACTCCATCAAAAGCATTATCTATGATTTCACCACTAAGAACATCTATTGTAGCAAAATTTATTGGATATTTAATTACTCCATCTAAATCACCTGTAACCTTAAATAAATTTGAAACGTTAATAGATCCCTCTAATTGTAATTTATTAAGTGCAGTTCCACGTAAAATGCCTTCTCCATATTCGATACTTTGTTTTTCATTTCCATCGTTATAATACTGGTATAGCTTTAAAACAGAAATACTTGTATCTTTAAATGCATATTTCCCTATGCTATGAATATTGCTGTTAATAACAACATTTTCTAATCTTTCACATCCTTCGAAAGCTGAATCTCCGATTGTTTCCAAATCATCATTACAATAAAGGCTTGTTATATTTGAATTTTTAAATGAATTTTTTCCTATTTCTTTAAGAGCATCTGGGAAATAAATAATCCCACTAATTTGACAATTTAGAAAAGCATTATCATCTATTTTAATTAATCCAATTGCATTCTCTAAATCAATAGAAGTTAATCTTATACATCCTTCAAATGCTGACTTTCCTATCGTTTGTAAATTTGGATCATTAATAATCACACCTTTTAAATTCTCGTATTCTTTGAATGCGTTATCATTGATAGTTGTAAATCCTTCATCAATTACAATAGTTTCTAGTGAATCAAGTTTTACTGGTAACTCAGATATCTCACTATTTTCACCAACATACTTAAATGTTAAATGTTTAAGTGTATTTGGGAAGATATCTATAATAGAATATCTAACTATTTGGCTTAAATCATTCAATTCATCTTTAATTGGAATATCTTCATATAATGTTAGATTTGTTAAACTATTGCATCCTTCTAAAATATATTCACCAAAAGATCTCTTTAATGGATATGAATTATTCTTGTTAAATATAAAAGTTTCAATTGAAGAACAATTCTTAAAAGCTCCATCTTCTATTATCGTTATATTATTTCCAAGATCTATTGTTTTTAAAGTTGTATTCCCTTCAAATGCACATGCCATAATTGTTGTAGCATTTCCAAAATCTTGTTTACCTAAATATGTGATATTATTTTTTTCACATTCATTACTAGATATACCTACAACGACATATCCTAATCTTAAAACTTTTGTGCTACTGTCATAGTACCCAGTATTTTTGAAAGCATATTTTCCAATTGATTGTAAACCTGTTCCAGAATAAGTAACGTTGAATAAATTGTTGCAACCATAAAATGCATATTCCCCAATCTTAGTCAAACCAGATGGCAAATTAATATTATTGCAATCTTTTCTTCCTACAAAAGCATAGTCTCCTATTTCCGTAAGTGAATCTGGTATAATTAAATAAAGAGGTGCTGAAGTAGCTGTCACATCCATAAAGAATGCTCTATTATCTATCTTTGTTATATCACTCCCAATAATAACTTTTTTTATGTATTTACAATTGTATAAAAAGTTTTCAGGAATACTGCTACTTTGGTTACTTTCATCGGTACACACTTCGATTTCAGTTAAAGAAATTGGAATATAGTAGTCTTTGTCTTCGTATCTAATAGGTTGGAATTTATCATTACTACTACCATCAAAATCTCCACCAAAAAATGTAAATATTGGTCTATTAGTTATGAACGTTGAAGTAATATTTTCACAACCAGTAAAGATATTTTCACCTAATCTAGTAAGTTTTGAAGAAGTTGTGTATAAATCACCAAGTTTCTTACATTTGAAAAATGCATAATCACCAATTTCAGATAAATTATACGCTACTATTGAAAATGATGCTGATATATTATTATAAAATGCATAATTTCCAATTGTTTCAATACTTAAACCTAACGAAATATTATTAACTGATGAACAATTATAAAATGCATAATCTCCTACTTCAGAAATATCCGCATTCTGCATTCCCTTTAATGTCACTAAATTAACACAATTATAAAAAGCATATTCTGAAATATTTGTAATATTTTCTGAAAACTCAAAACCTTTTAGACTACTGCAGTTTTTAAAACAACCAACCCCTAAGTTCTCTAAATCTGTTCCATAATCGAAAATTACTTCTTGCAAGTTAGAACAATCACAAAAAGCCTCTTCTCCTATTGTTAGACATGTTGCTGGAATATGTATTTTTGTAATATTTTTTCCTTTAAATGAATCTTTTGCTATTTGGGTAATTCTAACTTTTTCCTCATTGCTATTTGTATATGAGTATGGAATAAATACTTCTGTTGCTGTCCCAGTATACCCTGTTACAATACCGTTTTCATATACTAATCCCTCGGTTTCTATTGAGCCAAAAAACCTTCCATAGACATCAATATTGTTTTCAATAACTAATGGGAATTGAACCCTATTTAAAAATGATTCTTCATAATACCAATCATAAAAGTCCAAATCATCAAACTCATTAGATAATTTCATTTGAAGTCCTTGCGGCGAACTAAGTGAATTAATTTCCTCATTTATTTCATAATCTTTATATGCGACCACTGTATCTACATGGAATGTTATTCTAGGATAATAGTAAGGTCTAACTACCAAATTAATATTTTCTAAACCGTCATTTTTAAAATCGTATATTGTATCGTCTTTTTGATATACCCATTTACACATTAACCCATTTTCTTCTGGGCATTTTGGTACTGTTTCAATTGAACCCGAAACAATCTTTTGTTGATTGCCTATCGCTCTTCCATTTTTATCTACAAATTGAACATAATAAACTATAGGAGAATAAACTGCTTCAACTACAATATTTGTCTTTACTTTTGAGAAATCAGTAATATTCCACTCACCTGTAAAGCCTTCCTTTGGCGGAATTTCTGGAATCTTAGATTCTGTTATTCTTTCGTTGTTATTTAACGTTATTGAACTAACATATATTCCATCTGCTAAAAACAAAATTGTATATGTTGCCTTGTTATATACTGCGTATACTTTAAGATCTGTAAGAATTTCATCAAATGAATCATCCTTAACACTCCAAGATGCTTCATATCCTTCTTTAGATGGAACATCTGGGATTGTATCTAATGCTGAACCTTCATTAACAATGTATGTTCTATATTCATTTCCATCAACATAGAACGTAACAGAAAATGTTTTTCCTTTTTTACTACATGCCACCATTATAGTTGTTAGCATTGCCACAATTAAAAGCACGAGTAAAACCTTGATTATTATATTTTTTGTCCTAGACATCAGTTAACCTTTGTTTATTAATTAATATAATTTAGTATATATTAATTATGCGCAAAATACAATAATGTATTTACTACTTATACGTTTGTTATGTGGATGTCGTAAAAATAAAGAAAAATGAATTCTTTTATATCTTAGTTGCTAGTTTATATATCAAATTTTTCGATATATTGTTTTCTTTTGCAACAAGAACAATAGCATCTTTTTTTGAAATACCTTGATTTATTTTTTCTTTGAGAAGTTCTATTATCGTATTATCTGATAACGTATCTTTTATTATTTCACTTTTTTCAATTACAATAACAAATTCACCTTTTGGATTTTCTATTGAGATATCTTCTAAATATCCTGATATAACAGTTTCATGTATTTTTGTAATCTCTTTTATTATGTGAACTTTTCTGTTTCCTAATATTTTTTTCAAATCTTCAACTAATTTCAAAATATCATGTGGTGCTACGTAAACTATAAGATTACATGAAATATTTTCAAATTGTCTTAAAATTGTTTCTCTTTGAGTATATTTTTCTGGTAAAAAACCTAAATAACAAAATGGGCCTATTACCCCAGATAACGCTACTGCGCAAACAACAGCACTTGGACCTGGAATAACCGTATATTTCAAATTATTTTCAATTAGTTTTTGAACCAAAATGGAACCTGGATCATTAATACAAGGCATTCCAGCATCACTAACTAGGGCAATGTTTTTACCATCCAATAATTCATTTATAACAAATTCACACTTTTCCTCTTCTATTTCTCTATAAAAGCTTTCAACTCTCTTCTTAATGTTGAAATGCGTTAAAAGTTGTAAAGTATGTCTTGTATCCTCGCACAAAATAAAATCTACATTTTTTAAAGTTTCAAGTGCTCTAAATGAAAAATCATCTAGGTTTCCAATTGGTGTTGCAACTAAATATAAAGTACCTTCCATTTTATCTCTCACTTTTTGTTATACAACGCTTTTACTTCTTCAGTATATTCTCCATTATCATCATAAACCACTAGTGGCTTTGGTATAACAACGGATGGATTTGCTCCTTTTTTCCCAACAATTATGAACGTATCACAATTCTTATTTGCCTTTGGATAAATGAAATATATATTCTTGGGTTCAAGATTAAATTTTCTGAATAATACAATAACATCAACAAGTCTTCTAGCTCTATGAATCATATAAAATAGTCCACCAAACTTAAGTAAACGGGAACCCTCTTTTATTATTTCTGATAATGATACATTTATTTCATTTTTACAAATATCTATTTCAGAATATTCATCTTTTTTTTCATATTTTTCTTCATACGGTGGGTTACAAGTTACAATATCAAATGTTTCTTTTCCAATTTTTTGTGAAATATTTATCAGATTATCATTTACTATTTCAACTATGTCATCATTATTTAATTTAACACTTCTACTTGCCATATCAGCTAATCTTTTTTGAATTTCAATACCGTATACTTTCTTTAATCTATGTTTTGCGCTTAAGAGTAATGCAATAACTCCACTACCTGTACATAAATCAACAACAGAATCATTTGTATGAGCATTAACTAAATTTGTCAAAATTATGCTATCGGATGTAAAACAATATCCATCTTTATCTTGAATAATCTTGTATCCATTACACTCTAAATCATCAATTCTTTCGTTATTTTTCAATTCTACCATATGTAAAGTATATGTTATTTTTTTAACTATTTCAAACCAATTTTTTGTGTTTTTAATTATATAATTAAACTACGAGTTTTTAACCAAATAAAAACATTATAAATTAAGTTGTGTTTTTTTTTTATGTGTTGTAAAATTCAATATAGTAAAATAGTAAAAAAATTAAGGAGATACATTATGCCATTAGTTACTAGTACAGAAATGTTTAAAAAAGCTTACAATGGTGGTTATGCCATTGGTGCATTCAACGTTAATAACATGGAAATTATCCAAGGTGTTGTAGAAGCTGCAAATGAAGAGAAAGCTCCATTAATTTTGCAAGTTTCAAAGGGCGCTAGAAAATATGCTAACCCAGTTTATTTAAAACATTTAATCGAAGCTGCTGTTGAAACAACAGAAATTCCTATTTGTATGCATCTTGACCATGGTGATACTTTCGACACATGTAAAGATTGCGTTGACATGGGATTCACATCAGTTATGATTGATGCTTCTTCTAAAACATTTGAAGAAAACATTAAAATAACAAAGAGTGTTGTTGATTATGCTCATGATCACGGAGTTGTTGTTGAAGCTGAATTAGGAAAGTTAGCAGGAATTGAAGATGCTGTTAACGTTGCTGATAAGGATGCTCAATACACAGATCCAAGACAAGTTCAAGAATTCGTTCAAAGAACAAACGTAGATTCACTTGCTATTGCTATTGGAACAAGCCATGGCGCATACAAATTTAAAGGTGAACCAAAATTAAGATTCGATATTTTGGAAGATGTAAGCAAACGTTTACCAGGATTCCCTATCGTTTTACACGGAGCAAGCTCAGTTCCACAGTACTTAGTTGAACAAATTAATGAATATGGTGGAAATATGCCAGGAGCTAGAGGTGTTCCAGAAGAAATGTTAAGACAAGCTGCTACAATGGCAGTATGTAAAATCAATATCGATTCAGATTTACGTATGGCTATGACAGCTACAATAAGAAAATACTTCAAAGAAAATCCAGCTCACTTTGATCCACGTCAATATTTAGGACCAGCTAGAGAAGCAATCAAAGAAATTGTTAAACATAAGATTGAAACAGTTCTTGGATGCCAAGGAAAAGCTTTCGACTAAGATAATAACTTATTAACAAGATAAAGAAACTAGAGAGTTGCATTTTTGTAACTCTCTTTTTTTACCTTTTTGATTTTTTGATTTGAACTTTTTATAATTTTTGATTTGTTTCTATTTCTTTATCTTCTTTCTTTGTTCCAAAATATTTGTTCTTAAATTTTGTTAATACTTTCGCTAGTGGAGGGAAACATATTGGGAATAGAATTAGATTACAAACAATTTCTGTAACATAAAACCAGATCCCTCTCATATATAAAACAGAAAATTCATGCCAAAATGTTTCACTATTATAATTTAATATCAAAGTATCTATCATTGATGTAAGAACACCAAACAATGAAACGAAAATTAGAGCAATTCCTGTAATTAAAAATCTATTTGTGATCTTCTTCCTTATTAAAATAAAGACTAAACAAATTAAATTCCAATGGATTATATACGCAATTACCCATGTATGAACGCCATAAATAAATGTCTCTATTAAAACAAATAGAGACACTGATATTAATCCTATTGGCCCAAAAACATACCCATAGATTGCACAAAGCAAAGTAACAACTTCAACATTTGGTAAAAAAGATAATGCTAACTTTCCAGCCTCAATAGTAGCTGTCATCATTGCTATTAGTGCAATATTTTTAGTTCCTATAGATATTATTTTTTTAGCTTTTATACTAACCTCTTTTCTTTTTTTATGCAGTATATGATGTTAATACAAATACGTAAGTAACTCCTGCTTCAACAGGTAAAGATGAAACACCTAAATTTGCGTATCCATATTCTTTACCGTTTAATGTATAGGGTTTACTCCACTCTGTTGTTGTATATGAGAAATACTCTTGTTCTTTTGAATCTTTAGTCTTTGAATCACCATATATTGCCCAATACTCTGTTAAAGAATCTGCTTTTAAATCATTAATTGAAACTACAAATTTTCCATATGTACTATCATTTGCAACATATGTGAAAGCCTTTTTATCCATCAAAGCATTCATATAATCAATTAAAAATTCACAATTGTATTTTTTAATTATGCTTTCCTCTGCTGTAAAACTTACAACTTTCTTTTCTGGATCGATATTAACTTTTGTATTTGTACAAGAAATTAATACACACAACATCATTGCAACAATTGCAACTACAACAACTACACTTAAAATCTTTCTTTTCATTTTAGATTTCCTCCCATTTACATATATATATTCGTGCGTAAACAAGAGAACACAAATCAATTGTGCTATTAGAATAAGTATTCTCCAATTTACCCAAGAAAAACTTATTTAAAGGCATTCCGACTTTTACGGTAATGGCTGTTGCGACGGATTTACACCGCACTTTCCCTTAATAGTTGATTAAATAATAACACTCTTTTAGTAAAAATACAAATAAACATAAGTATTATTACAATCAATATTTGCTTCTTTCATAAAGACAAATTAACTCGAATTCTCATTGAATTTTTATATTAAATAAATAAAAAGTCTAATAATACTATTGTTTATGACATATTTATAAAATATAATTTTTATAAGATTTAATAAAAAAAGGAATATTTTATGCTAAAACTAATAGATCTCGTAAAGACATATGGAGATGGGGAAACAAGTGTCCATGCTTTAAATGGTATCAATTTAGAATTTCAGGAAACAGGTATTGTTTCAATTTTAGGACAAAGTGGATGTGGCAAAACCACAATGCTTAATATAATTGGTGGATTAGATCAAACAACATCTGGAAAATTAATTATTGATGATGTTGATACTTCTTCATATTCAGAAAAAGATTGGAATAATTATAGAAATAAAAACATAGGTTTTGTTTTTCAAAACTATTATTTAATTCCTCACCTAAATGTTTTAGAAAATGTTATGATGCCTATGAGTTTAGCTGGTGAGACTGAACCAATACAAAAAGAAAAGGCACTAGAAGCTCTAAAAAAAGTTGGATTACAAAATCAAATTAAGAAAAAACCAAAGCAAATATCTGGTGGACAAGCACAAAGAGTTGCAATAGCAAGATCAATCGTTAATAAGCCAAAAATTATTCTAGCCGATGAACCAACAGGAGCTCTTGATTCAGAAAATTCAATTCAAATACTTGAGTTATTAAAAGAACTAAGTAAATCATCATTAGTTATAATCGTCACACACAACGAAGAATTAGCAAATACATATAGCGACAGAATAATAAAAATGAAGGATGGTATTATTATAGATGATATAAGCATTGACCAAACATCTTTAGAAGATACAGAATCAACTAATGAGTTACCTATCGTTGATAATTATGATATAAATAGTGATACAAATATTAATAAAAAGAAACCCAAAGTTAAGAAAAATAAAACTAATCTTAGACCGTGGTCAGCTTTTGTAACTAGTTTTAAAAACTTATATTACAAAAAAGGTAGAACTATAATTACTGCTCTAGCTGGTTGTATTGGTATTATTAGTATTTTTGTAATTCTTGCTTTTAATTCAGGATTTAAGACATATGCTACAGACTATCAAAAGAAATCATTAGCTAAATACCCCATAACTATTACTAAGAGTGCATCTCAAATGTCTAATATTGAACAAATCATTAGAAATGCTGATTTAAAAACGTGGGATATGAGCACTTTAGATTCTGACGCAATCTACACAATATTAAAAGAAGAAATATCTACCCATGAATCTTTTACTAATGAAGAAATAATATATGTTAATAAAGTTCTAACAGGATTAGGATATACTCTTGATGATTTAATTCGAGAAAATGATACAGAAGAATTTAAAAAATATATTGATAGTAACTTTAACAAAGAATATGCAACAGTAAAATACAATTATGGATTGAACATTAATGCATATAGACAAAACAAACAAGGTAAATACGATGTTATTAGTCCTTTAGGAAAAAGAGTTTCTAGCGATGTATTTGTTAATTTTAATTCTATGATATCAACTGTAATGGGTTCATCATTAAGTGAAAAAGATTTACAAAGAATTGAAGCTGCTTTTCAAAGTATGAATTTCTTCGATTCTCTTGTATCTGATCAATCAGTTTTAGATAAACAATATGATTTACTAGCAGGTTCTTGGCCTCAAGATGATGTAGAAAATAAGAAATTTGAATGTGTAATAGTTGTTGATCAATATAATCAACTTACTGATGCTTCTTTATATGCTTTAGGATATATATCATTTTTTGATTTATTAAGTGCATTTTTAGATGGTTCAACTGAAGCTTTTAAAAAACTTACCAATAGTGACGATGAAGCACTTGATGGCCTTATTTCACTAGGCAAAGCTCTTGGAAAACCACTTGATGATGAAATGAGTTTTGAAGATGTTTTAGGAACTGAATATAAAATTCTCGTTGATAGTGATTATTATTCATTAAACGAAGAAACTAACAAATACGTAGATAAATATAAAGATGCCATGCATGTTAATGGATTGCTTAATGATGCTGCAACATTAACTATTTCAGGAATTATTCGTTTAAAACCAAGTGTTGAAGCTGGATCATTATCATCAGATATTGGTTATACACAAAATCTAATAGATTATATGATCAACAAAACTCTTAATTCCGATGTATTAACTGCTCAAATAGCCGAATATAATAAATATATAGAAGCAAAGGAAACTGAAGGATACGCTAGGTATCTAGAATTAACTGATCAATTATTAAAAAAAGAAATAACAATGGAAGATATATCTAATAACCCACAAGATTCTATGATTATGCTTCAATATGGAAATCTGTCAATTAAAAGTGTTATTGATGGTAAAAATAGTTATAACTCAATTTCTGATTATGAAAGTGCTATAAATACAATTGGTTATATTGATTTGTCGAAACCCAAATCTATACTATTCTACCCTACTAATGTTGAATCAGTTGATAAAGTAATAGAATTTATTGGTGAATATAACAATATATGTAAATCAAACTATGATAGTGGCCAAACGAGTAAAGATAATTCTATTGATTATGAAAATGAACTTGATACTATAATGACCTCAGCAACAGAAATGATTAATACAATATCATATATTCTTATCGCTGTAACAGCATTAGCTGTTGTTGTATCTCTTTTTATGGTTGCTATTATAATGTACATATCTGTTCAAGATAGAACAAAAGAAATAGGAATTATGAGAAGTATGGGTGCAAGAAAAATTGATATTATGAATATATTTAATATTGAAACAATTATTCTAGGATTAATGAGTGGATTATTAGGGATTGCACTAGGGTACGCTCTTACTCCATTAGCAAATATAGTATTATTTAATTATCTAGAAGCTCAAAATCTTGTTCAACCTGTTTGGTGGCACTCATTAGTTTTAATAGGTGCATCTATATGTTTAACAACAATTTCTGGATTAATTCCAGCAATTCTTGCTTCAAGAAAGAATCCTGTTATTGCTTTGAGAACTGAATAATAAAATCATATTTTTATAAAAACCCTATAAAAAACAACAAATTTTCTCTAAACGATATATTTTTCTCTATTAAAAGTAAAATTAAAGTAAAATAATATTGCTTATATTTTTGATAATTGTTAAAATAAATTTGTTATATAATGGAGGACTGAAAATATGGAAAAAATATCTATTATCGATATTGGTTCTAATATTGCCAGAATTGTTATTGCAAACATTATGGATGGCGGATACTTTAATGTCATTGACGAATTAAAAGAATCCGTTCAAATTACTAAAGGATTAGAAACTGATGGCATACTACATGAATCAAGAATCGAACAATTAATTGTTACTTTAAATTCTTTTAAAGCATTGTCTGATAGTCATCAGGTTAATAAAACATTTGCATATATAACAAGTGCAATAAGCGATGCTCGTAATAAGAAAACATTTCTTGAGACTGTTTTAACTCGTTCTGGAATTAAATTAACTATTCTCTCTCAAGAAGAAGAATGCGAATATGTACATAATGGTGTTGTAAATTCACTAGATATTCCAAAAGGTTTTATTATTGATATAGGTGGTTCTACAATTAAATTAATCCACTACAATAGAAAACAAATTGTTAATCACTCAACTTTACCAATTGGATGCGTTTCATTAACCGAAAAGTTTATGCACATTAAAGATCCAAACGAAAGATCTAGTCAAATTGAACAGTACGTTACAAGCGAATTAGATAAAATTGAATGGTTATCTACTTTTACTGATGAAACAACATTTGTAGGTGTTGGTGGATCTATTAGAAATTTAGGAAAAATTTCAAGAAAGTTTAAACATTATCCAATAAATAGTAATCACAACTATAGATTAGATTTAGTTGATGATTTTGAAAATATCTATAACACTCTAAAAGCCATTGATATAACTGGCCCTGCAAGAATAAAAGGCATTTCTGCTAGTAGAGCTGAATTACTACCTGCTGCAACAAGTTGTATTAAAGCTATTAAAGAAAAATTAGACATTAAAGAATTAGTTATTTCATGTTGTGGTTTTAGAGAAGGAAAATTATTTAGATATGCTGTTCCAAGTACCGCTGAAAAGCCAATACAAGATATTTTGGGACATAGCATATTTACTATGTTGAATGTATGTAATCTATATCCACAACATTCTTTACATGTATATGATTTAGCTAGTCAACTTTATAGAAATTTAAAAGTATTACATAAATTTCCAAAAAATTATTTAAAAGTAATGAGAGCTGCTTCACAATTACATGATATTGGATGTGCATATAATTATTACAATCACTCTGCCCACTCTTTCTATTATATTTTAAATAGTTCTCTATTTGGATTAACACATAAAGAAATCTTAATGGCTGCTATAATAGCTGGATTACATGGAAATGGAAGTGCAAATGATATTCCAAATCTTCAACAATATTTATCTCTTTTAACACAAGAAGAACTTGTTGCTGTAAAGAAAATGTCTGTAATATTAAGAATTGCTGAAAGCTTTGATAGAAGTATGAGCGGTGTTATTACAGAAATTACATGTGATATATTAGGTGATAGCGTAATCTTAAAAACAGAAGCAAGAGAAGGTGCAGATAAATCACTTGAAATAAGAGATGCTTCTCAAGTAATATTTGATTTTAAAAACGTGTTTGGCAAATCATTAAATATACTTTAATATATGAACACCCCTACACTAATTTTAGCCTCAACTTCTCCAAGAAGAAGAGAACTTGTTAAGTTAATTACAGATAATTTTGTATCTGTATCCCCTACTTCAAACGAAATTAGTGAAGGCGATCCAATAACAATTGCTACTACAAATGCCTCTTTAAAAGGAAAATCAATTGAAGGAGATTTTGTATTAGCATGTGATACTATTGTTTGTTTAGATAATTACGTGCTAGGAAAAGGTATTGATTATGATAACGCATTTAAATCGCTGCAATTATTAAACAACAAAACGCATTCTGTAATTAGTGGTGTTTATATAAGATATCACGATAAAGAATATGTTTTTTATGATGAATCTTTTGTTAAGTTTAAAAATTTATCAAAAGATGAGATAGATTACTATATCAAAAACTATAAACCATATGATAAAGCTGGGAGTTATGGCATTCAAGATAATTTTGTAGTAGAATCATATAAAGGAAGTTTAAATAATATAATTGGACTTCCAACAGAAAAAATAATAGAATGCTTAAAGGAAATAATATGTTAAAAAAGAAAATTTCAATTTACTTTAATCACGAACGCCTATACATCGCTGAAAATGGTGTTATTGTTCTAAATATACCTAGTTGTATTACTAGAAAAAAATCAAGAAGAGGTGTATTAAATAGCTTTGGAGATGAAGCCTTTATGAAAAGAAATATTCTTGAACAAAATGAGCTATTTTCGCGCCCTGTTGATTTTGGAAAAATAAATGATTTGTTATCTGCCAAACTATTATTTAAAGCAGCAATAAAGACTGTATATATAAATAATCCATTTATTGATATCAATGTTTTAGTCCCATCTGGTATCTCTAAAGAAGATATTTGGGACATCAAAAATACATTTATATCTATTGGTTATAATAACATTACATTCACACAAGTTGGAGATATTTTAGGCAAATTCTTATATCAAAATAACAAACATTTTTCTATATTTTTTGATATAGATACATCAGAAATAGTATTTACAAACAACTATTCTGATACTGTTCCATATTCTTTAGCTGGTGCATATTCATCTAATATTTCACTTTTAAATTTAGCTCAAAAGATAAAAGATTATCTTTTGAATAAATTAAACTTTAATACATCAATGGAAAATATAATGAAAGTAATTGATAAAAACATTAGTTTCTTTGAAAATGATACAAGCATTATTAAGTTAAGTGGTTTTGATTCTATTACTGATACAAAAAAGGATATTCAAATTCTAGCATCTGAATTATATCCTATAATAAGTGAACTTTTAATTAACCTCATAAAATTCTTTATCAAAGCAACATCAACTACAGATTTTAATTTTCTCAAGAAGATTATAAAAAATGAAGGTATTGTTTGTTTAGGCGATGGTTGTTCTATTTCTGGATTTGATGAATTTATTTATAAACAACTTTCAGTAGGTTGTATAAAAGAACCTATAAGCCAAACCCTATTAATCTTCTTATCAACCACATATGCCAATGATGAAGAATGGATATTTAATAATAGTCTGTCTTAATTAGTATTTATAAATTTATATATTTATTATCAAAAAAAATGTCTCTAAAACTTAATTTGAACTGGGATTTGTTAAAGAGACATTTATTTTTATTAATTCTATTTATTAATTCTATTTAACGTTTCTAATAGGAATAATATTGAAACTTATCTCATAATCTTTAGCTGATAATTCGAATTTTTTATCTGTTCTCCCTTTATTCTCCTCACCAATTCCAGCTAAAGCAGAATCAACATCAACATACACTCCTGAAACACCTTCTGGTATCTTGTTTGCCTTATAATTTTCAAGTATTTCTGCATCAGAACATGGCATAACTCTTAGATTGAATGGTTCATTATTTGTATTTACTGCTATTCCATCTCCATCAATATCAGTAATTATAGCAAAGTGTACATCTTTTCTATTTCCACATTCTTGAGCTGTTTTAAACATATTGAACATTCTATCAACATACATTGTATAAATACCCATTTTACTACTAGCATCTAAATCTGGGTAATTATCTGTATTTCCTTTGCCGTAGTAAATAATATTACCAAATGATCTATTAAGTTTTAATTTTATACCAAAACAATCTATTGGATTAGCTGGGGTACCATTTAAAACAGCGCGGCTTGATAAACTAATTACACCACTATTGTATATAATATATTTGTTGTAAGTCTTACCTACTGGCTTATTTTTACTTAAAATATCATATTCCATTTCAACTGTTAATGATGTTAGTTCTACATCTTTAGCATTGATATAATTTGTATCAAATTTAGTTAATTGTAATTCAAAACTATCACCTATTCCCTCTTTTAGATTTCTAATAAATGGTCTATAAAAGTTATTTCTTATTGAATCTTTACCTTTAATACCACCATCTGGAATAATGATTTCTTTTTTGCCAATCTTATATCTTTCTATCATTCCATTCTTAGTGTTAAATCTAATTACGCCACAATCAAATTCGATATCTATAAAATCAAATAATTGAGAAACTCTTATTGGCTTCTTTCCTTCTATAGAATCAACTTTAACAGACTGTTTGTTTAAAATATGTTGATCTGTATTTACCAACTTATTTGTTTTAACATCATAGAACTCAACATTAATATACATATCTCCATCAATTTCACCAACAAATAAATCATATGATTGGGTTTTTCTTGGTGGAACATTAATATTTAATCTTGTTCTTGAAAGAATATGTCCGTTCTTATAAATACAAACATCTGCATATAAATAATCAGCATTTAAATTAAAGTTTCTATTTTCAAAACTAATAGTCTTGTTATCATCTGAAATAACCGAAACAACACTTCTGAATAAATGTTTAACTTCATTAGCTACTGGATATGGTAATCTATCTTCATTAAAAATACCTTCTGTTGTCGCAACATTGTTACCAACAACATCATCAACAAATTGATGAATTGCTCCACCGCAACAACAATCCCATGTATTAATTAAGTATTCATAATCTTTTAATTGTGGATTCCCTAATCCTGATGAAGATCCATAACCTGAAACAATTACTGGTTTAACTCCTGTATTTATATCAAGTATTGTTTTTAATGCACCTACTGTTAGTTTGCGAGCAACAACAATATCAGTATCTTCTCCTTCTAATGAACAAATTGGTCTTGATGCTTTTTCTCTCAATTCTTTAGCAATTTGTGCAATTGGTTTTTCACTTAAACTTTCATTAAAATAATATGCAATTATTGCTGGATTATTCTTTGTTCTTGAATATGTATAAAGTGCTACTTCTTCAACAACTTTTTCAAATTTTTCGCTTCTAATTACATTATATTTTGTCTTAGGATCACTATTATTAGAAATAGTATTAAATCCTAAATCTTTAATTACATATAATCCTGCTTTTTTATAGCAATAATCTAATGCATCTACAGAAATATAGTTAGTAGGTATGATTGTATTAAATCCATACGCCTTTATTAAGCTTAAATCATCAGCATAATCATATTGTGTTAAGATATTTCCATCTTTATTGTAAATTGGATTATATTCAATTCCATGTAACTTAATATCTTCATCATTAATACTTAATAAATCTGCTTGAAGTTTTACAGAATTAAATCCAAGAGAAATCTTAGAACATTCACATAATAATCCCTTTTCGTATACTTTTATGTATAATTGATATGTCTTTTGTGTTTCAACATTATATGGTTCAAAATTGTATGAAATAGGTAGTTTTACTGTATCATTTTCAAGTTTATTTATACATTTTGTATAAAGATTATTATCTCCATCATTCAATTCAACCACAACTGTTTGCTTATTAGCTTCAAAGAATTTCAAATTGATATTAACGAAGAAATCATTTATATCTTTGAATGCATCATATTCAACATCAAATAATGAACTCTTCTTTACTTTTGTATAATATACATCCCCAACAATTCCTGTTGCTTGGAATCCATTATTTAAATCAAATAAATATGAACTTGATGACCATTTTTTTACAATAACTACTATTTCATTTAATCCTACAGTTATGAATTGAGAAATATCAAATTCACCAAATCCAATAGTACTATATCCAACATATTTTCCATTTACTTGTAATTCAAATACACCATTTACTTTATCAAATGTTAAGATATAGTTATAGTTCAAATCACCTAAACTAATTATCTTTCTATATATGGCTGCACTATTTTTACGCCCATCTTTAGAATTAACTGAAAACTTATTTAAATCACTCTTAAATGGATATCCATCCTTTACATAACTGTGTTTCTCTAATCCTATAGACTCAAATGTAGAAGGAGTAATAACCTTTTTAAACTGAATAGCATTAGGAGTAAATTGTTCAGGACAACCATTTTCAAAATATGCCACATCCCACTCTCCAGAAATCAAGGATAATCTATCACTTATTGTCTTTTCTCCACTACGTGAAAATCTATCACATGATGTCTTTGTTGCGTTTGGAACAAAGAATGCTCTTGGTTTTAATATATTTTCATATGGCTCTGCTTGTTCAAACTTATTGTTAAATGTATATGTGTATGAAGCAAATTCATTATACTTTTCACCTATTGTCTCATCTTCTCTTAATGTATTAACTGGTTCAGTCGCAATATGTTTACCAGATATATAATCATATTCGACAAATACCTTTGGCGTATCATATTTAGCTGGAATATTAATATCATAATCTTTACTCATTAGTGGATCAATTTTAGGAGAGAATTCACCAAGTAAAACTCTGCTTCCAACTTTTCCTTTAAATATTCTAACAACGATATCAGAAGTATCTTTAAATACAAATCTATTTGTCAATCTTAAACAATTAGAAGATATGAAATGAGATTCAATTGGTCTATATGCATATTTAACAATTGATCCAGCAGGCATAAATGAATAATTTGAATCAATTAAATATTCAGCAATACTATTATTTCCCATTTCTCTATATAGACAATTAACACTCAAACCTATTGCATTTTGTCTAGCAATTACATTGTTTATAAATGAATCCAAATCTTGAAGTGAAATGTTAATTTTTGGAACAACATTAACTATGAAGAATGATTTTGTATCATCTGAGAGCATACCCCATATATTTTGTCTATTCTTGATAGCATATGCTAAATCTACAACAACAAAATTACCTGTATCATCTAAAATTGGTTTATTAGATATTGCTCTAGCTGTTTGAATTACTTCCTTATATGCAACACATCCAGTTTCATCAACATTCGTTGTAAAGAAAAGTAATGATGTAAAATTATTATCTCTCAAAACAATTTCATTTGCTCTAGTTTCTAATGTTCTCTTATACCAAATTGATTCATATGCTAATTTTTTATAATTATCTCCATATATCTTTGGAATATATTTTGTAGATATTGGTAAATTTTCAACAACATATAACCCTTTTATAGCACAAAGAGTAAAGAATATTGGCTCTACATGTGTATTAACGTAAATTGTATTTATGTTCAATGCATCTAGATTATTAATTAAGTCGATATATGTTTCTCTATTTAAAACATTGCCTAATACATCATATTCACTTGATAGTGTTACAGCTTTTAATTTAACTGGTAAATCGCAATATTTAAACTCACCATTTTCAAATTTAATCTCGCTAAATCCTATCTTAAACTTAATACCCTCAATAATATCTTCTTCTTCGAATAGACCAACACAAACATCATATAAATTAGGATTCTCACTTGAATATGTCTTATATTCATCTATTGATTCAAATGTAGCTATTCCATTTTCATCAGTACGAGAAATAAAGTCAGCGACCTCAACACCTCTATCATATATCTTTAATTCAATCTTAGTATTAGCTTCAGCATTAGTCTCAACTACAAATTTAGCAACGTGGTTAGCCCCGGAAACATATGAAGAGAATGAATAGTTACTTATATATTTTTTAGGTCTTGAAATTAAGAAAACATCACCTGTAATACCTGAGATTGCTTCTCTATCAGTGCAGTTAGCAGTTTCTGTATTATTATTCTTAGAAATAGAACAGAATATTTCATTTTCACCTTCAACTAAAAATTCAGTAATATCAAATTCTCCATATCCAGTGAACATCAAGCCAACGTATTTTCCATTTATGAATAATTGTAAAAGTCCGTTAACTTTGTTAAATTCTACGAAATATTTTTTGTTTAAATCAGTAATTTGGAATGTTCTTTTATATACACCAGACGATCCAATATTTGAAGTTAATCCCATTTCAAATTGAATACCTTGAATATATTTATATCCCAAACTAAACTCTTTTTCCCAACAAGATGGAACATTAATCTTTTTGAATTCGATTAACTCAGAATCAAAACTTATATCAGTTGAATCAGTAAATACAAAATCCCATTTCCCATTAAGTGAAGTAACTCTACTTGATTCTACTCGTAAATCTTCATTTAATAAATTTTTTGATTCTAAAATATTTGATGCTATTGCGTAGAATGAATGAGTCTTACATATGTTTTCTTCTTCTACTATTCTCTCTATATTTTTAAAATTATATACCATTAGGTGCTCCCCATTTTAAGATAAAATTATAAAAGTTTATATATAAATATATAAAATGCCTATTTAATTATATCAAAATAAGCCAAATTAATGCAATATTAAAACTAAAATTGTATG
>JAIKVY010000243.1 GCA_024685275.1 Clostridia bacterium | reverse complement strand
AATATATGGTGAGAGAATAGTTAGATATTTTCTCATCATATAATATATAACGAAAATATACATAATTATTTGGAGGTTAATATGGAAAACAAGAATATTATTACACTAAAGAGACATCCAAGAGATTTACATTTTGATAATCCAGTTTATCGTAATCAGTTAGATGATGATGATAGCATATATGATTATGTTGTAATTGATGTTACTAGTCATGCCAGAATTTATAAAGAATTCATGAGAGAACACCCTAATTTTGTGAAAGAGATATCTCCGTTTTATATTGGACCAGTAATAAGTAGTGATGGTGTAAAAGCAAACATTTTTGAATTATTTTGGCAATGTGGAAAAGTATATCCTTGTCATGATGATGGTGGGAAACCTAATGAAGAATATTTTAAATGGAGAAATGAGTTTTATAGTAAAACTACCTGCAATAGACATATAATGCGTCACACATGTGAAAGTATAGGATGTGAACATAGTGATACTTTGTATTTTGCATTTTTTAATAAAGAAAAAAATGAATGGGAAGCATTAGATTATGTACAAAGTAGAAAGAAAGTATATTGGCCAGAGTATGCTAAGCTAGTAGCAAATACCGAGAGTTATAAATGGATAAAAAATTTAGTAGATAGTGGGAAAAAAGTAGCATTATTAGATTTTGATGTATACAATTATCATAGCGAGAATGGAAAGAGAAAAAAATATGAATCTTATATAAATAAATGTAAGAAAAATGCTACCAAACCTGCTTTTTCGGAATCCCAAGTTCAAGATATTAAAACTTTAAAAGATGTAATAAATACACCGTTTTTATTGTGTGGGCATGGTTTTGTTTTAAAAGCTTTATTACAAGGTGATATAGAAGTGATGGAAGATGGAACAGTTAAAGATAATGGAGGATTATTCGAATGAAATATTTTGTAGTTAGTGATATACACGATCATTTTGATTTACTTAAAGATGTATTAGATAAAAATGGTTTTGATATAAATAATAAAGATCATAAGTTAATTGTTTGTGGGGATGCATTTGTAAGGGGCCCTCAACCTGGTGAGGTATATGAATTTTTAAAATTATTAAATAGTAAAGATAAACTTATTTTTGTTTACGGGAACCATGATTTATTGTTATTAAAGACCATTAATGAAGGCGATTATTCAAAACCAAATAAGGATTGTGAGTGTATTAAAAATATGCAAAAGTATGGTTTAAATATTGACGAAGTTGGTAAATTTATTGCTGATGTATCTGTACCATATTTTGAAACAAAGGATTATATTTTTGTTCATGGATTTATTCCTACTAAAGGTAAAACTACATATGATCCTAACTGGAGAGATAGTAGTGAATTAAAATTCTATGTTACTACAAAAGATGGAATGAAATTATCTATGTATAACAAGATATATGAACCTAATAAAAAAATTGTTTTCGGCCATTATAGTACTGCAAGATGTCATATAATGGCAAAAGCAACAGAAGATGATTGGAATAATAAGATATATAAAGATAAAAAATTAGTAAAAAATGCACCGCATACAATCTTTTACGGTGACACATTTATTGCGATAGATGGTAGTTGTTATGAAAGTGGATTGTTAAATTTACTTGTAATAGATGATTAAAAAAGGAGATACCAAGATGGAAGATAATTATAAAACTGAAATAGAAGCATATAGACTTTTTATTAAAGCCATGAACATAAATGAATTAAAAAAAGATGTGGATGTATTTATGTATGATCATAGTGTTGAATTTGATTTTGAAAAATTATACATTTATTTAGATAGAGTAGAAAAAAATGAAATAGAAGAAGATCCTCAATATATCAGTGTTGGATATGCAAATATTTTCATTTGTGCTTATGATGAAAATATGGAGTTTAGTGAAATATTTGAGTTATATCCAAAACTATTAAATCACGTAGATGATATATTACGTGCTGATTTACCATTGTATCAAATAGTAGATTTAAGTTATTATTTTTCTGATATTGAAGATTATACTAATTATTTTAAATGTGTAAATGAAGGTTCTAATTATGAACTTCAAGGAATGATGGGAGGGCCAATGCTTGTAGCAGCCTTGAATAATATTGATATCTGTCGTCTGGGATTAGCTAAATGCTATATGGATGGGTTAGGAACAGAAAAAGATTATGTGAAAGCATTTATGTTACTATATAATATTGGAACAGATCATCTTGTTTTAAAGCATTATGGCAATCCAATAACGGATGAATTCGATGTTTTATACAAATACATGCAAAAAGATTTTCGTGATGGAAAGAATTATCCAGGATTAGGTTTTTGTCTTGGTCTAATGAGTATTGAAGGAATAGGAAATCATACACTTGTTAGTGATTATGAGGGCTTTATGGAATGGGAAGAGTATCATCATCCAGAATTTTATAATAACCATGCAAATCTGTTAAATTATGTGGATAATTTAGATCATGTAGATTATTCAATTTTATATAACACATTTATTCCTCCAATACCTAAGGATATAAAAATCAACGATTATGTAGAATATAAGAAATATAATAATCGTTCGGTTATATGGAAAGTATTGGATGTTAAAGATGATAAAGCATTATTAATATCAATAGATGTGCTTGAATCTCCTGAAATTGCAGCAGAACATAGTGGATCAGATGATGGTTATAATTCTTTTGTAAGTGAAATGTTTGAATTTTATGAAAATGATATAAATGATGGAAATGCCTTTATTTTAACTAAAGATGAAGTTGAAAAATACATGAAAGATCCTGAAAGCAGAAAGTGTGGAGTTAGATATCAAGCGTCAATTAATGGATATGATAATTCTGGCTGTACATCTGCTTGGTTTACAAGTACAAAATATGATGATAATGATAATTATTATTTTGTTGATGAAGAAGGAGAGATTGATAACGATAATATAGTAAGAAATTATATAGGTATACGTCCTGCAATATGGATTAAGTTAGGTGATTAATAAAAGAATAAGTAGAAATAGGAAAGAGATTTAATTAATTTTCTTTTCTATTTCGTTTTTTATAAAATGATTGCCAAATCGAATGTCTGTAAAATCGTTATGATTTGAATATTTTTCACATACAACAAGCATAAATGTAATCATTCCTATAAAAGGCATTGGTATTGCAGTCGCAACATCAACAACAGAATAAAGAGCAAATGCTAGAAATCCAATTAATAAGAAAACATTAAAAGTTCTAATTTTAAATCCGATAAATGTTTTTAATCTAACAAGTGCTAAATATGTATAAATAATTAAACCTATTATTCCT
>JAIKVY010000241.1 GCA_024685275.1 Clostridia bacterium | reverse complement strand
TAATAAAGTATTAAACGCCCTATTTGGTTCAATATTAGAAAAAGCAGATAATATTTGTTATGAAAAAGTATTACCTATATTTAGAAAAATGCCAGGTATAGTTCAATTACTACCTACTATAGATTTGGTTTGCCCAGATGGTGTAACATCTAATTTAACTGTAAATGGGAATGCTATCAAAACTAAAGGAGAATTATTAAATTATTATCAAAGTTGTAAATGGGCGCATGAAAACGAAGATATGAATGCTCCTGTTCGTAGTTGGGTTGCAGACTTAGAAGAATACTGGGATGCTTTTTATGTTAATGGCGTTCATGCCACAAAATTAGTAAATACTCACTACTTCGCTGGAAATGATATAAACACTACAAAATCCGCTACAGTTATAAAAGAACAGGGTCAATATGCAACATCATATGAGACTCTAAGTGATAAAGGTGATGGTACCGTTTTATATGTTTCAGCCACTATAAATGAAACAAAAAATGTATATCCAACTCAAGGTTACTCACATACTGATTTGGGCCAAGCTTTTATACAAGAATTATGCATCCCACAAACAATTGAAGCTACTAAATCAATTGATAACCCATATAAAATATGGTGGATAAAATTAGGCCATTAATTAAATATATTTTTTATTAGAAAATGAATTAATTATTTAACAAATCACCAGAATTAAGTTTCCTGGCCACTTTAAATTTAGGATTATTCTTTGTAACAACAATTTGTTCAATTCCATTTTTGTTACATACTTTTAGTAATATTTTTTTAGGTTCTATTATCGGATGCCTAATAATTCTATTACCATTAGTATTATATTCATTTTTTGAAACTACAATATATGAGAATTTTTCATCTTCAAATGGAACAACAGCATCTTTTAGCAACATATGTTTTTTACTGCGAGATAACCGACAAGTAAAATGACACCAATCTTCATTATCTAATTTACATGATTCGTTATGACAACATGGACAAACAATGTATCCTTTATTGTCTATCAATTCATTCCTTATATTCTTTATATTTTCAAAACCATTCTTTGTCCCTGGTTCAACAATAATTAGTATGTTTTCAGTAAGTGAATATAAAGTACTTAACAATTTTGTTTTTTCATTATTATCAATTTCATTAAATACATACGAAGCAACAACTATGTCAGATTTATATTTTAAAGAATTTATTAATTCATTAGTGTTAAAATATTGAATAGATTGAGAATATGAGGCGGCATTAAAAATATGCTTTCCTAAATTTATCATTTCTGCTTCCCTTTCAATTAAAACTGCTTTTTCAATAGATGAAATAGAATCAAGAACTGCTAATGTGCTTGCCCCACTACCCGCTCCAAAATCCAAAAGAGTTTTTGACTCGTTAATTAATGTAGGATCAATCCATTCTAATATCGTAGATAATGCTTTATATGTCGCAGGAAATCTTGTAATACCATATGCACACGCTTGTAGTTTTGATGTTACCATCCTATTGCCATTTGATGTATTATTTAAATACTTCGAAGAAATATCATTTGAAGCTTTAATTAATTCCTTATTTGAAAAACAAGATGAATATTCTTCTATTATATTCTTGATATCAATATTTAGTTCCATTTTTATCTCCGAATAGCATGGTAATGTTTTATATTAGTAATTGTATTATTTCATACCAGCTTTTTACATTTGCTGTAATAGGCAAATTTGTTGTTTTATTATTTCTATTAAACCAAATTGTTTTAAGATTATATTCAATTCCACCTTTAATATCACTCGTTAAAGAATCTCCAATCAAGACTACATTTTCTTTTTCTAAATTAGTTTTTTTAAAACAGTAATCAAAAAATTCTTTTTCAGGTTTATGAAAACCAATTTTATCAGAAATAAATATATCATTTGTTATTCTATCTAATTTAGATTGTTTTATTCTATTGATTTGTACGCTATATGTTCCATTGGTAACAATATATATTAAATATTTCTTCGCTAATATGTTAATACCTTTTTTAGCACCATATAAATAATATGAATACTCTCCAAGATGTTTTATATATTTCTTTTGCATTTGAACCGGATCTAAATCTAAGTTAAATTCCTGAAAAAGAAGCTTAAATCTATTAATACTTAATTCCTCTTTTGATGTTTTTCCAAGTTCATATAATTTCCATTGATTATCATTTATAAAATCATATCTATTTATCATGTCGTTTGAACAAGGAAGATTAAAATCATTAAAACATTTTTTTATAGCCTGACATTGACTTTTTTTAAAGTCTAATATCGTTTCGTCTAAATCAATAAATATAGCATTGATATCGTTTTTGTTTAACATTCTTAATTACACTAAATTTTTATATTGTATAATTTTATCAAATTCTTCTGAGGTTAGTAACTTTAGTTTAATACAAGCATCTTTTAAGGTTATATTATCTTTTAATGCTAATTTAGCAACATTTGCGGCATTTTCATATCCGATTACTGGACTAAGCGCAGTAACATTCATTAATGATTTTTCTAAATTATCTCGCATTTTTGCTTCATTAGGAGCAATACCAATTACACACTTTGTATTAAATGATTCAATTCCATCTGTTAACAGATTAACAGTTTGTATTGCATTATATGCAATAACAGGCATATATACGTTTAATTCAAAATTTCCTTGACTTGATGCAAAACTTATTGTTGTATCATTTCCTAATATTTGAGTTGCAATCATGCAAATTTGTTCACATTGTGTAGGATTAACTTTCCCAGGCATTATTGATGAGCCAGGCTCATTTGCAGGAATAATAATTTCACCATAACCACACTTTGGCCCACTAGCTAAAAATCTAATATCATTTGCTATTTTCATTAAATTCATTGCTAATACCTTTAATGATGAATGAATAATATTTATTGCATCTTTATTTTGTAATTGTGCAAATTTGTTATCACATTTTTTAAATTCTTTCTTTAATGATTTGCTTAAATTTTCAATTGTTAACTTATCAAAATCTATAGGTGTATTTAATCCTGTCCCTACTGCCGTTGCTCCAATTGGTAATTCTTTTAAATAATTAAGTGAGTTATTAATCAACTCAAGTGGTTTAATTATAGAATACTTCCACCCACTAATTTCTTGTCCAAATTTTACTGGAACAGCATCTTGTAAATGAGTTCTTCCAACTTTAATAATATTCCCATACTTATTTTCTAATTCTTCAAATGTACTTATTAATTCTTTACAAACTGGAATTAATTCATTTTCTATTTTTAAAACCAATGCAACATGAATTGATGTTGGAAAAACATCATTTGTGCTTTGACTCATATTTACATCATCGTTTGGGTGAATAATGACATTATAATTTAATTTTGCTACATTTGAAATGACTTCATTTACATTCATATTAGTTTGTGTTCCACTGCCAGTTTGCCAAACATGTAAAGGAAATTGATCTAATTTATTTTCGAGTATATATTTAACAGATTTCTCTATTGCTTCATATTTCTCTTTTGATAACTTTTTAGTTTGATAGTTAGCTTTTGCACAAGCTGATTTAATAAAACATATTGATTTAATAATCTCTAATGGCATTATTTCATTTCCGATATTAAAGTTTTCTAAACTTCTTTGTGTTTGAGCTCCCCACAAATTTGATTCATTTACCTTAATATCACCTAAACTATCATGTTCTATTCTAAATTTATCAACCATTATTTTTTCCTTGCAAATAAATATCTATTGCTTCAGCTGCTCTTTTTCCCATCCCCATAGCAGAAATAACAGTAGCAGCTCCTGAAACAGAATCTCCACCAGCGTAAACGCCTTCTATACTTGTTAACCCATTTTCATCTACAATTATTCCACCTTTAGGATTAATACTTAAATTAGGCGTTGTATTCTTGATAAGTGGATTTGGGGTCGTTCCAATAGCAACTATAAAACAATCCGCTTCAATGGTAATGGTTTCACCAGTAGGTATTGGTCTAGCTCTTCCAGAAGCATCTGGTTCACCAAGCTTCATAACCTCACATTTAACTTCCTTAACCCAGCCATTTTCATCAGGAATAATCTCTATAGGGTTTGTAAGCATTTTAAAGACTATACCTTCTTCTTTTGCATTTTCAATTTCTTCTTTTCTAGCTGGTAATTCTTTTTCAGTCCTTCTATAACATATCGTTACTTCACTACCTAATCTTTTAGCTACTCTAGCTGAATCCATAGCTACATTTCCACCACCTACTACTACGGTCTTTTTAGGCCTATAAATAAATGTTGCAGAATTTTCTTTATATGCTTTCATTAGATTTATTCTAGTTAAAAATTCATTGCTTGCAAAAACACCAGGCAAATTTTCACCTTTAATCTTTGTAAATTGAGGAAGTCCAGCTCCTGTACCAATAAATACTGCATGTAGGTTATATTCTTCTTTTAATTCATCTATTGTCATAGTTTTTCCTACAACAAAATCAGTTATTATATTAACTCCATTACTTTGTAATATTTCTACTTCTTTTCTAACAATTTCTTTAGGTAATCTAAACTCTGGAATTCCGTATGCAAGAACACCACCAGATAAATGAAGAGCTTCAAATATTGTTACATTATATCCTTTTTTAGCTAAAACACCAGCACAAGTTAACCCAGCTGGCCCAGACCCAATGATTCCAACATTAATTCCATTCTTATTTATTAATTTTTTATTTGATTCATTGAAGTTTTTGTTATGATAATCAGCAACAAATCTTTCTAATCTTCCAATTCCAACTGGTTCGCCTTTGATACCACGAATACATTTCCCTTCGCATTGGTTTTCTTGTGGACAAACTCTTCCACAAATTGCTGGTAATGAATTATCTTGTGTTATAATTTCATATGCTTTTTCATATTCACCATTTTTAATACACGAGATAAAATCAGGTATTTTTACGTTAACTGGACATCCAGTTGTGCAAGGACGATTTTTACAATTTAAACATCTTTCAGCTTCATTTCTTGCCATTTCTTCAGTATATCCAGATGCAACCTCTATAAAATTTTTATTTCTTATATCTGGTTCTTGGCATGGCATCTTTGTTTTATTTATTTGATTATTCATATTATTTATTTCCTTTTAACAAATTACAAGCATCATCAAATGCATGCTTTTCCATTTCTTTATAAATTCTAGTTCTTGCTAATGCTTCATCAAAATCGACTAATGAACCATCAAATTCAGGACCATCAACACATGCAAATTTAGTTTCACCACCAACTGTTAATCTGCATCCACCGCACATTCCTGTTCCATCTATCATAATAGGGTTCATACTAACAAGTGTTTTTACATTGTATTTTTTCCCAACTAAAGCAACAAATTTCATCATAATTAATGGTCCAAACACATAAACACAATCATATTTTTTTCCTGATAATATAAGATTTTCAAGAGCATTAGTCACTAAGCCTTTTTCTCCTTTAGATCCATCATCAGTCATTAAATATGTTGTACTAGTTTTTCTAAATTCATCCTCTAAAATTATTAAATCTTTATTTCTAAATCCAATTATAATATCAACATCTGCGCCATTTTCTTTTAATTTTTTTGCAACAGGTAAAGCAATTGCACAACCAACTCCACCACCAATAACAGCAGCTGTTTTGACGTTTTCTAAATCAGTAGGTTTTCCTAATGGACCAACACAATCAGCTATGAAATCACCTTCTTCTTTACAAGATAATTTAAGTGTTGTTGCTCCTACTGTTTGAAATACTAATGTAATTGTCCCTTTCTCTCTATTAAAATTCGATATAGTTAAAGGTATTCTTTCGCTATTATTCTGTTCAACTCTTATTATTACAAATTGACCTGGCTCTGTTTTCTTTGCAATCAATGGAGCATCCAATGTCATTTGAGTAACTGTATCACTAAATTTTGTTTTTTTAACTATTTTAAACATTTCCTTCTTTCCCTTTTATTATTATTTACTTGTTTTGTTTACTATTCTATCTTTAGCACTCTTGATATTATCAAGTAATTGTTTGTTTAAAGCACCTATTCTGTTATTATATCCTTCTATTTCTTGTTGTATTAAATCCAAAGCATTATACATATTATCAGCTAAATTTTGTTCTAGTTTTTGTTTTTCTGTTTTTGTTTGTTGAATAATTGTGTTTGCCTTTTCGTATACACCTTGATTTGTTAATGCTTCATCAAGGAGTTGATTTCTTCTTTCATTTGCAAGTTCAACTATCTCTCTAGCTCTAACTTTTGCGTCTTCAATAAGATTTTGACCTGACATTTCTTTTATCGCATCTTTCAATCTATCTATCAAATTATGCATTGTTGCTACTTCTACAAGAACTTTATTTCCTGAAAAAAACTTTTTTCCTTCATTTACCTCAGTTTCAATGTAAGTTAATAATAACATAGGGTTTTCTTTATTATCCATTTTTTAACTCCTTCTTATTTTCTTCACTACACTTAGTATTCTGTCTGAAACTAACCCCTCAACACTTTCGCCATTTAACACTTTTTCTCTAACTAAACTACTACTAATATCGTTAATAGCTTGAACATATGTTGTTGATATTTTTCCATTTTCATAATTATATTTGCTCATTTCTTCTTCATATTCTAAATCTTTATCGTTTCTGACACCACGGAATATTCTATCAATACCATTATCATTACAATATTTATATGCATAATCGTGACTAACATCAATTCGATATTTACCTTTGTACTCATTTAGTGCTAATTCTATCATTCTAACTTTTTTATCTTCACTATATGCAGACTTTTTCTCTTCATTATCGAGAATTACTATATATGCAAAATCATATTGTTCTAATGCCTTTTTTAATACATATTCATGTCCATTAGTAAATGGATCAAATGATCCAGTTAAAGCGCATTTTGTAATATTCTTATATATGTCTATACATGTATTTGTATATTTTCTTGAATCAACATATGCATAAAATTCTCGCTGAGGTTTATCATATACTTCTCTTTCACAAATAAGAATTCCATGTTTACGTAATAGCCCTTTTTGATAAATTTCTGAAACGGCATCTAAATTCATATCTTTTCCATATGGTGGGTCTAAGAAAATAATATCAGCTCTTACCCCTCTAGCATATAATTTTTTTATTGCACTACTATAATCACTTCTAACTATTTCATATTTATCATCTTCCACGTATGATAAATTCTTTTTTAAATTTTTAATTACTTTATCATCAATATCACAAAAATATACTTTTTGAGCTCCTCTACTGAGTGCCTCTATTCCTATTGATCCTGAACCAGCAAATAAATCTATAAAAATTTTATCTTTTATTGAATCTCTCAAAATATCAAAGATTGCTTCTTTTACTTTATCAGTTGTTGGCCTAACTTCAGCATTTTTAGGACATTCAATTAATTTATCTTTATAAATTCCAGCATTAACTCTCATAAATTCTATTCTCTATTTTTATTTATTAAACATCCAGCTAAAATAATTGCTTTTTCATTTTCAGTAAAATTATCTGCTGAAAGTGTAAGTTCTTTAGCAATTTTATTATCTCTTATTACTAGTGCATTAACTTTTAAATCTTTTAATATAGTTTTTACATTATTAATAACAATTATATCGTTATTATTAAATTCATATTCTTCACTTAAAATAAAAGGAATCATTCCCCAATTAATAAGATTACTTCTATATCTTTTAGTAGCATATTCTTTTGCAATATTAGCAACGCCACCTAATACTCTCTGACATGAAGCAGCTTGTTCTCTAGCAGAACCATCACCAGGTTTATTAGCAAATATGACACTACCAACCAGTGTTTCCCCTTTTGTTTGTGCTAATTCTAAAGCTTTTGTTATTTCTATATCTTTATTATTATAAAAATTTTCAGCACGTAATTTTATCTCTTTAGCATTTTTAACATAATCAGGTCTTTTTCTACTCAATGTAAATTCACTTAATCTAAGTGGATTAGATCTATATGAACTCGTTTCTCCTGAAGGTATTAATTCGTCAGTTGTTGTAACTGGATCATTAATAACAGCAGCAACAATCATAGCTAAATTATCCTTTAATCTTGGCATTTGAGGCCAATCTGTAATATTTGGCCCAAGAATTAAAGATTCTTCATTATTCGCTTTTCCAAAGCAATTAATCACGCGTTTATTATATACCTCGCTATTGAAAACAAATTTATCGAAATTTTCTTCAAATTCAATTTCTGTAGCTGAAGTTAATATTCCACCATTTGCTGCTGTAGCAGCAATACTTCTAGCATCCATTAACGCAACGCAAGATAACTGTCCTTCACCAGGTTTGCTTCCTTCTCTTGATTCAAAATTTCTAGTAGTATGACGAATAGAAAGACAATTATTTGCTGGTACATCACCTGCCCCAAAACACGGCCCACAAAAAGCAGTTTTAACAACGGCTCCATTTTTAATGAATTTTTCTATCGCACCTTTTTTAATTAAATCCATATAAATTGGCTGACTCCCTGGATAAACACTCATATTCATATTTGTCCCATTGTTGTTATCTAGAATATTTGCAGCAATCATTAAATTATCGAATGTTCCACCAGCACAACCAGCAATAATAGCTTGATCTACAATCAATTTTCCATCTTTTACTTTACTTACTAAATCAAGCTTTCCATTTTTTAGTAACTTATTACCACTTT
Organism: Clostridia bacterium; assembly: GCA_024685275.1. GTDB lineage: Bacteria > Bacillota > Clostridia > Christensenellales > DTU072 > CAG-1782. The sequence goes on along the minus strand of JAIKVY010000241.1, from coordinate 9,569 downwards.
CTTCAACAGTTTTTAAAATATCTACAGCATTTTCATTAAGTTCTTTTATGGTAAACGCATTTGAAGGATGAAATGGTAATGCTATCATAGGTTCAATTTCGTCTAAATGTACAATTATCAATTTATCATAATAAACGAAATCATCAGCAATAAGTTTTTTGTATTCATTTTTTCTACCATGTACTGTGAAATACTCTTCAACAGTTTCATCAGTTTCCCATATAGAAGATAAACATGTTGTTTCTGTAGTCATTACATCTATTCCATTTCTAAATTCAATAGGAAGATTCTTAATACCATCTCCGAAGAATTCAAGCACTCTATTTTTAACAAACCCATTTTTAAAGGTTGCCTTAACTAGACTTAAAGCAACATCTTGAGGGCCAACACCTTTTTTAGGTTTTCCTATTAACTGAACTCCAACAATTTCTGGATACTTAATATCATATGTTTGTTTTAAAAGTTGTTTTACTAGCTCTCCTCCACCTTCACCTATAGCCATTGTTCCTAATGCCCCATATCTAGTATGTGAATCGCTACCTAGAATCATCTTACCACATCCAGACATCATTTCACGCATATAGCTATGTATGACTGCTAAATGTGCCGGCACATAAATGCCACCATACTTTTTAGCAGCAGATAACCCAAAAAGATGATCATCTTCATTAATTGTTCCACCAACAGCACAAAGAGAATTATGACAATTTGTTAATACATATGGAATTGGAAACTCTTTTAACCCTGAAGCCCTTGCAGTTTGAATTATACCAACATATGTTATATCATGACTTGCCATACAATCAAAACGTATATTTAAACCACAATTAACTGCTGCATCATGATTAATTGTGTGATTATTAAGGATTTTATAACTTATTGTCCCTTTATATGCATTATCATAATCTAGATTAGGAATTTCATCTTTTTCTATATTTTTTCCTTTGTATATAAATTGACCATTTTTTAATTCAATATCCATAGTAACCCAATTCCCTTTAAAAATATTATTTTTAAATTTTACCATACGCTAATATTTCTATCAACAAAAAGCACACAAAAATATGACACTAAACCTCAAAAACATATAAAAATCTACATTATATTTCTAATAGGTATATATAAAAAAATAGCAGCCATTATATAAATGAACTGCTATTTAAATTTTAGTAATAAAATAATAACTATTTATTCTTTTTATAATTTATATCACTTTTAATCTGTCTTCTCCACTTATAATAGAAAAATGAGAATACTAAAAGAGGAATTGTACAAGCAGCTGATACCCAAGTTAAAGAATGTAAATTTAATGATAAAATTTCTTTCATCATGTTTACAACTTTTTGCGCTTGCTCTGGAAGTTGTGTTCCAAATTTCTCCATAATAAAACCTGATAATTTAACAACCAACATTGGTAATCCTATGAAAAAAACATGAGGCATCCAACCAAATGCTTGTGCTAATCCGAAACGAACTGTTTTATTTTTAGCAAATAATTTAATAATTATTTTTAAAGCGACATATCCCCAACTTGCCATTACTAAAAGAACAAATGCTCCTAAACCAATTAACACATAACCAATATATTCTTTACTATTATCTATTGCTGTATTAACTTTATTTGATAAAAATTCAACTAATTCTTCTTCTGTAGTTATTTTTGTCGTTTCTCCACCTTCTTCAGATTTATTTATTCCGGTTTGTTCTAAAACTGTATTAACAATAGTTGCAGATGTAATTTTACCATTTTCGTCACCATATTTTTCTACTACTTCATCATATTTTACTAATAATTCATCTTTACTCTGCATTGCTTTACTATTAGCTTCTTCCTTTTGAGATTCAGATAACTCACTAACTCCTAACTCATTTTTCATTTTAGCTTCTTGAAATGCTTTTAAAATACTGTCTATTGTTGTTGAATTCTCAATAATGTTTTTTATATCATCTGAATCACCACCATTTAATACTGTAGTAACAGCATCGCTTAACTCGGTTTTTACATTCTCAATTGTTTGATCATTAACACCATATTCTTCTAAAACTTCACTAACAGCTGTTTGGTTTTCTCCACCTGTTGAACTTATTTGTTGTTCAATTGCTTTTTTTGCTTCATCAACTGCTTTATTAACTAAAGCATTTGTTGCAACTTTAAATATTTCTTTAGCGGATGTAAGTAGATTTTCAACAATAACTGTAATTTCACGATCAACAAATTGAGTTACAACCTCTTTTCTATTGTTAAATTTAAAAATACAGTTAATTGCATCAGTATTTTTTATAGAAATAGTAAAAGGAATGTTTATATTAAATTCTCCAAGAGCAGAAACATCTATTGTGCTTCCACTACCTTCTCCTTCGCCACTACCTTCACCACTTTTATTTTCACCAAACATTGCAACAATCTCCTGAACATTTTCATTATTTACATTCAGGTTTGCCTTAATATCCATAAAACTACCTAAATACAATGTAACAATTGACGCTGCTGCCAACAAAACAATAATTATGTTTATAATGATTACTTTACCTTGTCTCATCGATAATCTCCTTTCTGTTTAAACAACTTATATTAACTAATTATCTTGCCTAATAATATTAACCACTTTACAATAAAAGTAAATAAAAAACAAAATAATTTAAGTTATTGATTCTTTTTATCTTCATTCTTAGATTCGAAATTATCTTCTTCTATATTATTTTCGTTAGATTTATTTAAATTTACTACATCATTTTTATTTTTCTTTTTTAAATCTTTAAACTTTATTTCTTCAAACCCAGGGATCCCCTTTTTTCTTAATGAATCAAATGTAAAATACAAAGGTATTCCAACTGCATATACAAAAATTGCTTGAGTTCCTAATATGGAAAGCATATTAACCACATAACCAGTATCAAGTTTAAATATTAACCAAATACATGGAAGAATAAATGCATTAAATAATACTGGTGGTAAGCCACCAAGAATAACTTTTAATACTTTATTTTTAACACATTTACCAATCAAATAGGTGCAAATAGCAGCAAGTAATGTTGTCGCTGAACCAATGAAAATATCGTATACACCGTAAGGTGAACCAATATTTCCAATCATACACCCAATATATAAAGCAGGAATACTTTCAGGAAATAGTAAAGGTAAAATTGTTAAACCTTCCCCTATTCTTATCTGAATTGGACCATATGCTAAACTCATAAAAGCATATGTTAGAGCAACATATAATGCACATATAACTGATGCTCGTGCAATATAAATTGTTTTAAGATTTCGTGATTTTAATTCTTTGTTTTTATTCATTATTTTATTTCACCTGCATCTATGTCTAGTGTAATTTGTAATTTATATTCTGGAAATGTATTTTGTACTTTATCATAGATTTCTCTATATACCTGAGTTCTATTCTTTTCTGCAAAATCTATAATAATATCAAAAATAATTAATTTCTCTTTACTATCGACAAAAAAACCATGCATTTGCAGTACTTGAGGATACGCTCTAACAATTTTGGATATAGATTCTTTCATTGCAATTAGTTTTTCATCTTTAGTATTTAATGAATATATTCCAATGGCAACAACAATTACTGATAAATCATCGTATATTTTTTTAGCAATAGCTCTTGTTAATGTATCAATTTCTTTCGCTGTTAAGTCATCCCTAACTTCAATATGCATTGAAGCCATATATGTTTCTGGACCATAATTATTAACAATAAGATCATATGTTCCCATAACTTCTTCAAATTCATTTGCTATAGCTTCTATCTTATTTGATAAATCAGAATGTGTTCTTTCTCCAATTATTTTACTAATAGTATTTTTAAGCATTCCGATACCAGATTTTAATATAAACAATGAAATAATCATACCTAAATAAGCCTCTAAACTTACTTTTGTGTACATATATACAATTGCAGCTATTAGTGTAGAAAAAGATATAATAGCATCAAATAAAGCATCAGTACCTGAATCTTTTAATGCATCAGAATTAACTTTTTTTGCAACATGTCTGTAATAAATACCAAGCGCTAATTTTACTAAAACACCTAAACCAAGAATAATTAAAGTCCAAATTTCATAATTAGGAATAATCGCAGTAATTATTCCTTTAATACTTTCATATAAAGAAGTTCCACCAGCAAATAATATAAGAATTGCTATTAAAAATGCAGAAATAAACTCAATTCTTCCATGTCCATATGGATGTTTTTTATCTGGTTGTTTATTTGCTAATTTAGTTCCAACAATTGTTATTACTGAACTTGAAGCATCTGATAAATTATTTACAGCATCCAAAACTACAGCAATACTTGATGAAATTATACCAATTGTTGCTTTAACCCCGACTAAAACTACATTTGCAATTATTCCTATAATGCTGGTTATAGTTATTTTTTTTGCTCTAATATTCTTACTTGAGCTTTTTTCATTCATATCGTTAAAAATATATCTTATTCAAATTCAATTGTAGCTGGTGGCTTGCTTGTTATATCGTATAATACCCTATTAACACCATTTACTTCATTTACTATCCTATTACTAATTTTTGCTAAAACTTCATATGGGATTCTTGCAAAATCAGCTGTCATTGCATCCATACTTGTTACTGCTCTAAGAGCAATTGCATAGTCATATGTTCTCATATCGCCCATAACACCTACACTACGTAAATTTGTTAGAGCAGCAAAATATTGCCAAATATCATTATTTAAATTAGCCTTTTGAATTTCATCTCTAAGGATAAAATCTGCTTCTTTTAATATTTTTAACTTATCTTCTGTAACTTCTCCAATTATTCTTACTCCTAATCCTGGTCCAGGGAAAGGTTGTCTCATAACAACTTCTTTTGATAAACCAAGTTCAAATCCAACTTTTCTTACTTCATCTTTAAATAAAGAACGTAAAGGTTCAATTATTTCTTTAAAATTTATAACTGATGGGAGTCCACCAACGTTATGATGGGATTTTATCAACGCAGCTTTACCAAATCCACTTTCGACAACATCTGGATAAATTGTTCCTTGTACTAAATAATCAACAGCGCCAAATTGTTTACTAAAATCCTCAAATGTCCGTATAAATTCTTCACCGATTATTTTTCTCTTTTTTTCTGGTTCTACTACACCCTTTAGTTTTTCTAAAAACCTATCTTTAGCGTCGATTTTAATTAGATTCATACCCATTTTTTCTTTAAATGTTTCCATGACTAATTTATCTTCATCTTTTCTTAATAGGCCATGATCTACAAATACACAAGTTAAATTATCCCCAATCGCTTTATATAAAAGTGTTGCTGCAACAGCTGAATCAACTCCTCCACTCATTGCACATAGAACACGTTTATCTTTAATCTTTTCTTTCAATGAACTAATTTGTTGTTCTACAAAATCTTTCATTTTCCAATCGCCGTTGGCTTTACACACTTTATATAAAAAGTTTTCAAGCATTTTAATACCATCATTGGTATGAACAACTTCTGGATGGAATTGTACACCATAGAAATTTTTAGCATCATTAGAATATGCAGCAATTTTACAATTGTTTGTAAATCCAATAATTTTAAATCCTTCAGATAATTCAACTACTTGATCAGTATGACTCATCCAACAAACATTTTGTTTATGAATATTATCAAATATTGGTGATTCAGAATAATTTATTGCAATTCTTCCATATTCTTTTTTATTTGCTGTAATTACCTTTCCCCCAGTTAAATATGCTAACAATTGTGCACCGTAACATATACCAAAAATTGGGATATTTAAATTTATTATTTCTTTATCTAAACTTAAGGCATTTGAATCAAAAACTGAATTAGGCCCACCTGTTAAAACAATTCCAATAGGATTGATTTCTTTAATTTTATCTATTGAAGTTGAATATGGTAATAATTCAGAATATACCCCAAGATCACGAATTCTTCTAGCAATTAATTGATTATATTGCCCTCCAAAATCTAAGACAACAACTGTTTGATGATTTTTCATATTTGACTCCTAAAAAAATATATAAAAATTATAAAATTTATAATATTTACAATCAATTATTTTGCAAATATTTTTTTAAATTTATTTTCCATATTTTATTATCAAATAATCGATTGCTTCTATATATCCTTGAAATCCATGTCCACAAATTTTATGTTCTGCATATAAAGAAATATATGAAAATTTCCTAAATTCTTCTCTTTTGTTTATATCGGTAATATGAACTTCAACGGTTGGAATTGATACGGATTTTAAAGCATCTAAAATAACTACACTTGTATGTGTATAACCACCAGCATTAATTATTATTCCTTGATAATTCTTATATGCTTTTTGTATAACATCAACTATTTCACCTTCATGATTTGATTGAAAACAATCAATTTGAATATTTTCAATTTTTGCTTTATTTTGTATATAGTTTACTAATTCATTATATGTGCCATCACCATACAAATTCTTTTCTCTTATACCTAGCATGTTTAAATTGGCCCCATTAATTACTAATAATTTCATTTTACACTCCTAATTCCATATTTTTCTTCAAGTATTGATAGAATTTTCTTTATAGTTTCTTCTACTGAGTTATTGTTATCTACTTGAATATCACAGTATTTGTTATACAATGGCTCCCTATTTGTCTCAATTATTTTTAATGCTTCAATATCTTTTGAAAGAGGTCTCCCTTCCATAGATAGGTAATTTATATCCCTTTTAATATAAATAACCAATGAGGTTTCTTTTATACTTTGCATATTTATATCTCGTATAACAGCTCCACCGCCACAAGAAATCACTAAATTTTTATCTGATGCTATTTTGCAAATTACACTAGATTCTACATCTCTAAAATAATTTTCTCCATATTCTTTAAAAATATCAGGGATTGATTTTTTTTGTTGTTTTTCTATTTCATTGTCTATATCAACAAAACATTTTTTTAATGATTTTGACAAAATAATACCCAATGTTGATTTTCCAGAACCAGGCATACCAATTAACGCAATATTGATCTTGCTTAAATCTTTATTTGTATAGTTATTATTATCTGTTTTCATTATTATTTCTTTTTATTATACTTTTCAAATTCAGGATAAATATCAAGTGTAGCAAAATAATCAGAAGGTGTTTCTGCTCTCCTAATCAATTTAAATTCACCATTTGGTTGTAAAATTATTTCTGCACTTCTTAATTTTCCATTGTAATTATATCCCATGCTATATCCATGAGCACCAGTATCATGAATAAATAAAATATCACCTATTTCAATTTTTGGTAATTTTCTATCAATTGCAAATTTATCACTATTTTCACATAGTGAACCAACTATATCATATGTATGGTTACATTCTTCATTTTCTTTTCCTAATACAGTTATATGATGATATGCACCATATATTGCTGGCCTCATAAGATTAGCTGCTGAAGCATCAACTCCAATATATTCTTTATATATATGTTTCTCATGTATTGCAGTAGTTACTAGTCCACCAAATGGAGCAAGCATATATCTACCAAGTTCAGTATAAATTGCAGGTGTTATCCCGTTTGATGCAAGAATTTCATCATATACTTTTTTTACATTTTCTGAAATTATTTTAATATCATTTTTAGGTGCATCTGGTAAATATGGGATTCCTACTCCTCCACTTAAATTAACAAATGTAAACTTAACATTAAACTCTTCAGTAAGTTCTTTAACTGCGCTAAATATGACTTTAGCTAAAGTAGGATAATAATCATTTGTTAGTGTATTACTTGCTAAAAATGAATGAATACCAAATTCCTCAACGCCCTCTTCTTTTAAAATTTTAATAGCTTCACTTAATTGTGCTCGTGTCAATCCATATTTTGCATCTGAAGGATTTCCCATTATTGTATTGTTTATTTTAAAATCTCCACCAGGATTATATCTTAAGCATATTTTTTTTGGAATTCCGCATGCTTTTTTTAGATATGGTATAAGTGTAATATCATCAAGATTAATAATAGCTCCTAACTGCTTTGCTAATATAAATTCTTCATCTGGAGTTTCGTTACTACTAAACATAATTTCATCGCCAGAAAAACCTAATTCTTTAACAAGCATTAATTCAGTTAAAGATGAACAATCAACACCGCAGCCCAAAGATTTAAGTAAATTAAGAATGTATGGATTTGGTGTTGCTTTTACAGCAAAGTACTCACGAAATCCTTTATTCCATGAAAAAGAATCAATAAATTCTTTAGCATTACCACAAATACCTTTCTCATCATAAATATGAAATGGCGTTTTATACTTAGATATAATCTCCTCAGCTTTTTCTTTTGTTAGAAATGGTGTTTTCATATTTCTTTTCTCCTAATTAATTTTTTATTATTATCAAATATTTATACATGAATATGCAATTCATTTTTATAGATTTATTAAATCTTTTATTACTTCACTAGCAACAATTAAACCTTCGACAGGTGGGACAAATGATATACTTCCAGGAACAATTTTTTCTCCTATAGAATTTACTTTTATCGGTTCTTCTTCTGAATAAACTACTTTTAAAGATTCTATTTCTCGTTTTCTTAATTCTTTACGCATTACTTTTGCTAGTGGGCAAACGCTTGTTTTATATATATCACTAACTTTAAATAGTGTAGGGTTTAATTTGTTCCCTGTTCCCATGCAACTTATAATCGGTTTATTAAATTCTTTAGCTCTTAAAACTAACTCTATTTTTGCAGTAACATTATCGACTGCATCAACAATGTAATCATACTTATCAAATGGAAATAAACTAGAAATCTTTGGAGAAAAAAATATGTTATATTTATTTATAACTAAGTCAGGATTTATATCTAATAAATGCTTTTCCATTACATCAGTTTTATTTTTCCAAATAGTACTTTGCAATGCAATTATTTGCCTATTAAGATTAGAAGGACTAATAATATCATTATCACAAATATCTATATTTCCCAATCCTGCTCTAACTAAACCTTCGCAAATATATCCGCCAACGCCACCTAGCCCAAATACAGCTACCCTTTTGTTCTTTAATAAATTGATATTTGCTTTACCCAACAACATCTCTGTTCTTTGAAAAATATCTTCCATTATTGATCCTTTCTATCATTATCACTATTAAATAGTTTCATATTATTCTTTTTCTGTTCTTCAAAAATATCTTTAAAGTCAACAACTTTTTCACCAACTTTATAACCTAACAGTGTATATAAATTTACATTCTTTGTACTGCTAAATATATTCTTCTCAATATTAGGATTTGTTTGTTTTAATTGTTTAATTAAATTTTTAGTTTCTAGTCTTTTAGATTCTGTTTTTTCATTTTTATTAATATCATAGTTTTGTTCCGTAAATTTACATGCACATTGAATAAAATATAAATTATTCGTGTTTCTCCAAGATTTTATATCATCTTCACGAATTAAATACATGGGTCTGATTAATTCCATTCCTTCAAAATTTAAGCTATTAATTTTAGGAACCATTGCTTGGAATTGTCCACCCCACAGCATCCCCATTAATGTCGTTTCAATAACATCATCATAATGGTGACCTAAAGCAATTTTATTACAACCAAGTAA
>JAIKVY010000238.1 GCA_024685275.1 Clostridia bacterium | reverse complement strand
GGGAGATACAACTATATGAAGGTTTATGCAATAATTGCAAACGGTACAGAAGAAGTAGAATGTCTAACATTCGTGGATATAATGAGAAGAGCAGAAATTGAAACAGTATTAGTTTCTGTAGAATCCTCAAGGGAAGTAGTTACATCTCATAATGTAAAAATAACAGCAGAAGCAACAGCAGAAGAAGTTGATTTTTCAGATGGTGATTTAATATTCTTACCAGGCGGAATGCCAGGAGCAGAAAAAATAGCAAATAATAAAAAGGTTATGGATGCTATATTTACATATAACTCATTGAGAAAGAAAATAGTAGCAATATGCGCAGCTCCAGCAATAATTTTAGGTAGAAATGGCCTATTAAAGAATAGAAGAGCTGTTTGCTATCCTGGAATGGAAAAAGATTTAATTGGCGCAACATTAACATTAAAGGGAGTTGTAACTGATGATAATATTACAACAGCTATTGGACTTGGATATGCACTTAATTTAGCTTTAGATATTGTTGATAAAGTTAAAGGATATGATTACGGATATAAATTAAGAGAAACTATTCAATATAACTTTAATTAATAAGTAGTAAAAATAGAACAATCAATTTAGTAAGGTTAGTTAGGGAATAGCTAACCTTTTTTCATGCCTAGATATATCCAGATATCAATAAAAGAAGTGATAAAACAAATATGGAAAAAATAACATATCCAATATTGAATAAATGAATACTAAAATGTATAATTAATATAGTTATTTAAAGAAATTAGAGTAAAAATGGAAAAGAATAATATAGTTTTAATTGGTATGCCAGCATCAGGTAAAAGCACATTAGGTGTTGTTCTTGCTAAAATGCTTGGATATAACTTTTTAGATTGTGATTTAGTTATACAAAAAAGAACAAAAAAGAAACTATATGAATTATTAAATGAAGTTGGAGTAAACGGCTTTATTGAAATTGAAAATGATGCATGTTCACATTTAGATGATGAAATAGAACATAATCTTGGTACCATTATTTCTACTGGTGGTAGTGTAGTATATGGCAAAGATGCTATGGAATACCTAAAAAAGATGGGAACAATAGTATATCTAAAAGTGTCATATGAGAACATTAAAAAGAGATTAGATAAGGGAGATTTTTCAACAAGAGGAGTAGTTATTAAAAAGGGTAACACATTAAAAGAATTATATGATGAAAGAATTCCTTTGTATGAAAAATATGCAGATATCGTTATAGATGAAGAAGGCAGTAGCCAAGAAGATATGATTAATAAATTAAAAGAAATATTTATAAAATAAATTTAGGAGGGAAAGATGTATTTAATAGGTAAAGCAGTTTTTGAAGGAGCATTTGGTAGACCAGGAGAGCCATCAGAATTTGGGATGAAGCAATTAGATAAATTAATGGCTCCAGATTATAGAAAGTGGCATGAAAATAGTGTTAACGAAACAGAAAAGATCAAAGCCACAATGAAATATGAAACACTCGAAATTGAAAGTGATGATGGTATTAAATTAAGAGCTATGTTTTTCAGAGCAGAAGGAGATTCTAAAAAGACAGCAATTCTAATTCATGGATATCAAAGTACAGGATTCCAAGATCACTCAACAAATATGCAAAAATATTTAGAAAAAGGATTCAATGTTTTACTTCCAGCTAATAGAGCAACAGGAGATAGTGAAGGTAATTATACAGGTTTTGGAATTTTAGAATCTAGAGATACTTTAAAATGGGTAGATTTGATTGATAAGATGATTCCAGATTCACAAATTGTTTTACAAGGTGTTTCTTTAGGTGGAGCAACAGTTTGTATGATGAGCAGACTTGATATTTCAAAATCAGTAAAATGTATTATTTCAGACTGTGCATTTAAAACAGTTAGAGCGCAACTTGAAGAATTCTGTAATATATATCATATTCCAAAGTTCTTAATTAAAGGTGTTGTATATTGGTGTAATAAAAAGGCAAAATATCACATTGATCAAGATTCACCACTTGAAGCAGTTAAAGAAGCAAAAGTTCCAATTTTATTTGTTCATGGTGGGGATGATAGATTTATTCCAAGAAGATTCTGTGAAGAGTTATATGATAATTGTGGTTCTGAAAAAGAAAAATTCTATATAGAAGAAGCAGGACACTCATCATCATATTATTTTGGAAAAGAAAGATATTATAATCCAATATTCGAATTTATTGGCAAATACGTAAAATAATTTAATAGCAATATATAAAATATTCCTAGGAATCATTCCTAGGATATTTTGTAAATACATAATGTAATAACGGGGGAAAAAGAAATGAAAACTGATATTGAAATAGCTCAAAGTGTTAAACTAGATGTTATAACCAAAATCGCTGAAAGTATAAATATTGATGATAAATATCTTGAGCAGTATGGGAAATATAAGGCAAAGATAGACTACACATTAATCAAAGAAAGTAAGAATAAAAATGGAAAGCTTGTTTTAGTTACAGCAATTACACCAACTCCAGCAGGAGAAGGAAAAACTACAACTACCATTGGATTAGCAGATGGTATGAAAAAGATAGGTAAAAAAGTTGTTGTAGCATTAAGAGAACCATCACTTGGACCAGTATTCGGAGTTAAAGGTGGAGCTGCTGGTGGTGGATATGCTCAAGTAGTTCCTATGGAAGATATTAACTTGCATTTT
>JAIKVY010000230.1 GCA_024685275.1 Clostridia bacterium | reverse complement strand
TGATATTATTGATAATGATAAAAAAACAAAAAATGTCTTTTTTAAGTATATGAATAAAATTAATCATATTGTTTTTGAAGAATTTATTATGAATCATTTGATTGATGATTACAAAGTTATAAATAAGAATGTTTTTTTAGTACCTCATCCAATGAAACCGCAAAATAAATTGGTAGAAAAAACCATTGATTGTGTTTCATTAGGAAACATAGATGATGAAGAATTTCTTAAGAATTTAATTGATTTAGAAGAAAAAGATTCTTTTTTTAAAAAAAACAATTTGGTTTTTGTCTTGAAATCTAAGTCTATTAATTATGACGACTCTTTTTTAATCATTAAAAGTGGTTATTTGTCTATCGAAGAATATAACAATTATCTTGTATCTTCAAAATGTGTTTTAATTTATTACCCTAGCACTTATAAGTTTAGAATTTCAGGAATTGCTATAGAGGCTATTGGATCCAATGTGAAGATTTTCTGTAATGATATAGAAGTTTTTTCTTTTTATAAAAATAAGTATCCGGGTATTATAACTATTTTAAATGAAAAGAAAGATATTTTGAAATATATCCTTGATAAAAATAATATTTACATGAATTGTGATTCTCGTGATGAGTTTATATTAAATCATAGTATGGGCGAAGTGGCGAAAAAAATTAATCAAATGATTCTTGAAATTAATAGAGGACAATAATATGAAGCTTACGAATTTGGCTCAAATAATTAGAGGAATCTTTTTTAAAATATTTAATAAGGTATCAGGCGGTAGATTATTAAAGATGTATAAACATGTAAAAGTTTATGGATTAAAAAATGGCAAAATTTCTTTTGGTGAAAGAGTGAAAATATATAATAATATTTCTATATATTTAGATTCACCAAATGCTAAAGTTTTTATAGGAAACAATACATATATAAATAGTAGAACTGAAATTAAGTGTATGGATAGCATAAGCATCGGGAATGATTGTACAATATCATGGGATGTGTGTATTATGGATACAGACTATCATTATATTGGTGTTAATGAAACCGCGCCAGTAATTATTGGAAACCATGTTTTAATTGGCTGCAAATCAATAATACATAAAGGAGTTAAAATAGGAGATGGATCTGTTATTGCTGCTGGTTCGGTTGTTACTCATGATATTCCAGATCATTCGTTAGCGGGGGGTGCCTGCTAAAATTATAAAAAATAGTGTTGATTGGAAGTAAAAAAAGATTATTTTATTTTTTATAAAATAGGAAAGGAGAATATTTTGAACATAATTTTATTGTCTGGAGGCTCAGGTAAGAGACTGTGGCCTCTATCTAATGAAATAAGATCCAAACAGTTTGTGAAGTTTTTAAGAAACAAAAATGGTGAATATGAATCAATGATTCAGCGAGTTTACAATCAAATTAAAATTGTTGATCCTTTAGCTAATATTGTTATTGCAACTTCTAAAACTCAACAGTCAGTAATCAATAGTCAGTTGAGTGATGAAGTATGTTTATCAATTGAACCTTGTAGAAAGGATACTTTTCCTGCTATTGTTTTAGCTTCTGCTTATCTTGTTGATGTTTTGGAAAAATCTGTAGAAGAGGCTGTTGTTTTTTGCCCGGTAGATCCATATGTCGATGACTCTTTTTTTGAATCAATTGAAGATTTGTATAATCATATATTGCTTTGTGATTCGAATATTTCGTTAATAGGCATTGAACCAACATATCCAAGCGAAAAATATGGATATATAATTGCAAATGATGCTGGAAGAATAAGTCGTGTCTTAGAGTTTAAAGAGAAACCAACATATGACAAAGCAGTTGAATATGTTAACTTAGGCGCATTATGGAACGGAGGAGTTTTTGGTTTTAAACTGAAATACATTTTAAAAAAGGCTAAAGATATACTAGGCATCAATAAATACCAAGATTTGTTAAATAATTATGAAAATCTTTCTAAAATAAGCTTTGACTATGCAGTGGTTGAAAAAGAAAAGAATATTGATGTTTTAAGGTATAACGGATTGTGGAAGGATATAGGCACTTGGAATTCTCTTACAGAAGTTATGAGTGAGAATGTTTTTGGTAAAGGAAAACTTGATGATACTTGTAAAAATGTTCATATTATAAATGAATTAGATATTCCAATTGTTGGTATAGGATTAAAAAATATAGTTATCTCAGCTAGTCCTGATGGTATTCTTGTTACTGATAAAAACAAAAGTGATTCATTGAAAATGTATGTGGAAAAAATAGAACAAAGACCAATGTATGAAGAACGCTTTTGGGGAAACTATAAGGTACTTGATTATAATATTAACAATGATAATCAAAACTCTCTTACAAAACACTTGGTAATTTGTCCTGGAAAATTTATTTCATATCAAAAGCATAAACATAGAAGCGAATTATGGACGATTATAGAGGGAACTGGAGTTGTAATTATAAACGGTAAGAAAAAAAATGTATCACGTGGAGACTTCATACATATAAAACCAAACGATCTTCATTCAATTAAAGCCATAAGCGAACTTCATATAATAGAGGTTCAAATCGGAGATGAATTAGTTGAAGAAGACATTGAAAGATTTGAGTGGAATTGGGATTGATTTAAGAAACTATGACTTTAAAGTATTTCTTATATGGCAATGGAGGTGGTTGTCTTAAATACATGCCTCTTGCAAAAAACCGAGAGTTCTAAAATATGACTTATCTATTGGTGATATTTATGGTTTTGACCCATATAATCTCACAACATACCACCAACTAATGTCTCATTATGGTAGTATGAAATTATATTACTATAATCATTATATTATGAACGATGAGCTTGTTATTCAAGTAGTTGTTATATAGTTTTGCCAACCATTAGTGTTGGCTTTCTTTTTAAATAAAATCAACTTTTTAAGCGGATACCCCAAATCGTGCACCCTATATAGCGTAAAATATAGCTGTAGGATAAGAAAAACGATTGTTTCCGATACATTTAGTTGATTATTTATATATTTTATTTAGAGGTACGACTGGCAATAATTCTTTTCTAATTTGATCCTACAAGAGGAGTGATACTATTAAATCTAAAATCTTGAAGGAAGGAGAAAAAGGGTTAATGAATCAAACAACATGTTTTTATTCTATTAATGTGAGCGAAAATCTATACACACATTTAAAAGAAATATCTACAGAGGTTCAAATTTCAGACTATAACTATAAACAAGGCCCGTTTGGAAATGATTTAAACTTAACTGTTAAAGTTTCAAAAAGAAAACATGAAATCAAGCAAGATGAATTACAATTAATCTTACTTGAAAGAAATGAAACAGAAAAGTATGAAAAATTAAAAGATGGTCCAATTGTTTTACGAAACATACCTTGTGAGCTAGTTATAGGTATTAACAAAACAACTGATGAAGATTACTATGCAGTTATTGTTAAATTTTCTGAAGAACATCAAAAGATGTATTTCTTATCAAATGCTAATGTTAAGTCTCTAAAACACAGAAACTTAAAATGTGAATTTGAAAGAAGAAAAGACATTGTCATTGATGATGAAGAAGAAAAGGAAGACGAATAATGAAAGATATTGCATTATTATCTAAAACTGCATCGTTATTAGCAACTGCAGTTTTATTATTTTGCAAATTTTTAGGAACAATCCTAAAAAAGCTATGGAAATTCATCATTTTATTATTAACAACTATCTTTAGTTTTTTAATAATAAAGAAAACAAAAGAGGAGGATTAAAAAACAAATTACTAAAAAAATAAAGATCCTTCTAACATTAGTAATTTCATTATTTTTTAAGTTTATTTATATTTACAGCAAATACAAATGTCCATGCTGCAAGTACTAATGATTCATTAACTGTTCTATTAACTAAGAATGATAATGAAACAATGGATGAATACATTAGAAGAGAAATAGATCATCTAATTGATACTAATGGTTTACCATCCTGGCACAGAAACTATTATCATGATGAAGGATATCAAGCATTTTATTACAAAATGGTTCATATTGCATCTAATGATTTAAGTGGATACCATAGATGGAAATCATATTTTTAAAGAAATTGTGCCATTATTTAAATATCGAATTTCCGGTAGTGCATCATATATTATTAGATGAAAAATAAATACATTAGACGCAAAGAAAACTTCTTTATAATATTAAGTTTTTATAACTACATTAATATAAATAAACAGTTTAGAAGAAATGAAATAATTGAAATGTATGATATTGATTTATCAACATTTAAAATAATGCTTCAAGCAATAAGAGAAATGTTTGAAATAGAATATGGATAAATCAATATTTATTACGACAAAGCAAGTAAAAGAATACATACTATAAAGTAAAAACTCGATTCATATTAGCATTCACATTTTGGGTGTGAATGCTTTGTCTATTTCGGCCCTAAGGATTGCAAAAAAGGCCGTTTTGGTGTATACTTATAAGGTATTACGTAGCTACTTTATTTAGTACAGAGAGGTATCAAAAAATTATGAAGAAAAAAGTAATGTTAGTTTTTGGAACACGTCCAGAAGCTATTAAAATGTGTCCACTTGTTAATGAATTAAAGACTAGAGAAACAATTGAAACAATTGTATGCGTTACAGGTCAACATAGGCAGATGTTAGACCAAGTTTTAAAGACTTTTAATGTTGAACCTGATTATGATTTATCCATCATGAAACAAGGTCAAACATTATTTGATATAACTACAAATATTTTAGAAAGAATTAAAGAAGTACTGGAAGAAGCTAAACCAGATGTTGTTTTAGTTCATGGAGATACATCCACAACATTTGTAACAGCACTTGCTTGCTTCTATCTTCAAATTCCTGTAGGACATGTTGAAGCCGGATTAAGAACATATAATATCTATTCACCTTATCCTGAAGAATTCAATAGACAAGCTGTATCTATTATCTCTAAGTATAATTTTGCTCCTACTCCATTAGCAAGACAAAATTTGACTAAGGAAGGTAAGAATCCAAAAGATATTTATGTCACTGGTAATACAGTTATTGATGCAATGAAACACACAGTAACTGAAAACTACACTCATCCAGAAATTGAATGGGCAAAAGGCAGTAGATTAATTCTGATCACAGCTCATAGAAGAGAAAACCTAGGAGAACCAATGCATCATATGTTTAGAGCTATTCGTCGAGTACTCGATGAGCATCCGGATGTTAAAGCAGTTTATCCAATACATATGAATCCTGTAGTTAGAAAAGCTGCTGATGAAGAATTAGGCGACTGCGATAGAATCCATATTATAGAACCAATAGAAGTATTTGATTGCCATAATTTTGAATCTAGATCATATCTAATACTAACTGATAGTGGTGGAATCCAAGAAGAAGCTCCTGCCTATGGTGTTCCAGTTTTAGTTATGCGAGACACTACTGAAAGACCAGAAGGCCTAGATGCGGGTACATTAAAACTGGTTGGTACATCTGAAGAAGTTATCTACGAATGGTTTACTAAACTATTAGATAATAAAGAAGAATATGACAAGATGGCAAAAGCAGCCAACCCGTATGGCGATGGATATGCTTGTGAAAGAATAGCCGATATTCTAGAAGGCAAATCATATCAAGAGTTTATAATTTAATTATCCATTATCATAGCCTGATTATTGTAAAAAAATCAGGCTTTTGTATGACGAAACGTAAAAACAATACCTGAAAATGGAGGATAATAATGCATATCAAAGAATTAGAAGTAAGAAACTTTAGAGGATTAGATGTAGAGATTAAATCTGTAGAAAAGATTTCTATGATTATTGGGAAAAATGATAGCGGCAAAACAAATTTGTGCCAGGCAATACTAAAAGTCTTGGATTATAAAAAAAGAAAAAATCCTTTTTTAATAAGTGATTCAACTAATTCTAATGGAAAAGAGATTAAAATTAGAATTGTTTTGGATGCTGAAAATTTAAATGATGAACAATTAGGGACTGTAGGCAATCTTATCTATAAAAATATTGATGATAAAAAAGAAATAACAGCACAGTTGACATCAATTTATAATGATGAAATAGGTGAATATGAAGATCAATTAATTTATGGCGACCCTAAAGGAGATTTTATACAACAAAGAAACAGCGTTCAAACATCTCTTGATAAAATTCTTTCAATTATTTATATAAGTCCTACATATGATATCCACGATTCGGAGAGTAATTATTTTTCTTTTGTTGAAAAAACAAATAAAGAAAATGGGATATTGTTTAGTGATGAAATTGCAGAATGTTTAGAAGTATTAAAAGATATAATTCAGTCTGATTCTATTATTACTTCAATTCAAAACGATATTAATAGCAATGATGGTTTTAATGAATTGTTTGAACAATACAAGTTTAAAGTAGTACCTAAAATTAAACAAGATAATTTGTATAAATCTCTTGATGTGGTTCCCTATAAGGAAAAAGCAGATATATTATATATTGGCGATGCAAAGAACAAATTACTTTCTACTATTTTTAAATCGAAAATTTACGATGAAAACAAGGAAAAGATATATTTGGTCGAAGAACCTGAAAACCATCTATATGTTTTACTTCAAAGAATGTATATTAAAGCTTTAATGTCATTGAATCCAGAACAAATTATATTTACTACTCATTCCCCTTTTACAATAGACTTTGAAAAAGTTAAGCAAATAATAAAAATTACTGATTGCAATAAAATAAATTCTTTTAATAATAAGAGTACTGATGATTTTAGAAAATATGGATATTTAATTAATGTCCAAATAGCGGAAATGATTTATTATGATGTTGTTTTACTAGTTGAAGGTGCTTCCGAAAAGTATTTTTATAGTTATCTTATGAGTAATGATGACTCATTTTTGAAAGCAATTAATGACAGAAGAATTGGAATCTGTGAAATTGATGGTATTGCGTTCAAAAACACTAAAGAATTACTTGAGAAACTTGGAATCAAAGTATATATTAAAACAGATAATGATATATATTTAAATCCAAAAAAGACAGAACGAAGATATGCAGGAATTCTAAGATGTATTAGCTATTTAGCAGAGGATGATAAAATAAAGTTTTATGAATCTATTGGAGTAGAAGAAAATGACTTTTCTTTTAGCCCTTCAGATGAAATGAAGGATAAAATCGAATGTAAAATGGATGATATTTGTTCATTTTTTTATTCAAAAGGCATATTTTTATCGAAACATCACAATGGATTTGAAGGCGATTTTTTAGAATTTCTTTCTTTGAATGATAATGTTTTTGATTATAATGAGTTACTAGACTATTTGAAAATGGCAAAATTGAAAAATCTTCATTCATTTATATCAGAAGAAAAATTTAAATTAAAAATAACTGATAAATCAAAGAATTCAATATTGGTGAGATTTTTATATGAATGATTATTTGAAGTACAAACTGGATGAAGAACAAAATGTTATTGTAGAATCCGATGAAAAATACATTGTAGTATCTGCGTGTCCAGGCTCTGGTAAAACATATACGCTAGTAAAAACAATTAAAAAAGAGTTGCAGTCTATAGAGCTACATAAGGGTATTATAGCTTGTTCTTTTACTAATGAGGCTTCCGAAGAAATCAAAAATCGTTTAGGAGATGCTTTTGAATTGTCAACTTCACATATTTCTACGATTGATGCTTTTGTAAAAAATATTATTTTAATGTTTGTTAATAGAACTTTAGACTCGATGAATATAGAACATGATCAAATTATATTTCCTCGGGTATCAATTCCTAACGGAGATTTTTTACTAAATGGGAAGCCAATAATGTATTATGATTTTTATGGCAGAGAAAAGAAAATAACATATAATGATATAGTTAAATATAGTGATTGCAATAACGATATAAAAAAATA
>JAIKVY010000204.1 GCA_024685275.1 Clostridia bacterium | reverse complement strand
ATATGAAATTGTAATACTTTAAAAGAGTTGGTAATTTATGACTGAAAAAACATCTAATAATAAATCTAAAAGAATTATAGTACTCACTAGTTTACTTATTATTTTAGTCACATTTTTTGGCTCTATTATCTTTTTATCTACTGCTATAACACCATATAAAATTACTGGCGAATCCATGAATAATACATTTTTAAATGAGCAACTAACACTCATCTTTAAAACAAAAAAGGTTAAATATGGTGACGTTATTGTATTTACATACATCAAAGAAGATAACTCAAGTATAGATATGATCAAAAGAGTCATAGGATTACCCGGTGATAAAATTGAAATTAAAGCAGATGCTGAAAATAACAATGTATATCACATATATAGAAATGGTGAAAAATTAGTTGAGAATTATATTAAAGAACCAATGACATATGAAGGTGGATATCATAACATTACAGAAATTACAGTACCTCAAAATAGTATATATGTGCTTGGTGATAACAGAAATGAATCAGAAGATAGCCATAAAGGTATTTATGCTAATTATGAAACCATTCAAGGTAAAGTCTTCTTTAATGTAACTACTTTTAAATTCGTTTAAAAATTTTTAGGAACTTTTTATTTTTATCTCGAAAGAAATATATGTTAGGTGAAAAATACGGAGAATTTCGTTAATTTTACCTTTACAAGAAATTTTTGCAAAAGTGTTGCAAAATAAAAAATTGATTATATAATATAGAATTACATTTCCATAAAGAGTGTGACGAGGGACAAGCCCGAAGACTCACCAGCAACCTACTATTTGAAAGGTGCTAAAGCTTGAACGATGGGATAAATATGAATTTATTACTCCCATTGTATCGATGGGAGTTTTTTATTCCTCTTTATGGCAAAAATCAAAGGAGGAATTATGAACAATTCATTAATCGTAGAACCGCTTGGATTATTTGGGTGGTCTCATCTTGAGCCAGTAATATTGGCTGCATTAGCTAGCGAATCTCCAATGCTGTTAATTGGAAAACATGG
The DNA here is from genome assembly GCA_024685275.1 of Clostridia bacterium. Taxonomy (GTDB): domain Bacteria; phylum Bacillota; class Clostridia; order Christensenellales; family DTU072; genus CAG-1782. The sequence continues at coordinate 4,347 of JAIKVY010000204.1, read as the reverse complement.
TAGCGCAAAATCATTCATATTAGAACGACTAGCTGAGTCTTTGAACTTAGAATATAGGTGCTATAATGCATCTCTAATTAACTATGATGATTTAGTCGGGATTCCAGTACCTGTTAATAACAATACTTCTTTAAGCTACATTTCTAATCCGAATTCAATTTGGGATGCAGAAGTTGTTTTTATTGATGAACTTAATAGAACTAAGCCAGAATTACAAAACAAACTATTCCCTATTATATATGATAAACGTGTTCAAGGAACTAATTTAACAAAATTAAAATATCGCTGGGCTGCTATGAATCCTCCAAGCAAAGATGATGATGACGAAGACATATCATATATTGGTGCAATGCCTCTTGACCCAGCACTAGCAGACCGTTTTCCATTTATCATTGAGGTGCCAACTTGGGATGATTTAAGTGATGCTGATAAAAAGAAAATTCTTATTGATAATCATTTAGGAAGACATGAATTCCCTGTTGATATTCATGAGCTAATTAATCAAACCAAAGAATGTTATAACGATATTTTAAAATCAAAAGATGAATCATTTTTTAAATATATCATGACTTTAATGGACTTATTAAAAAATTCTTTTGGTTACTTCTCAGCTAGAAGAGCAACTATGTTAGAAGATTCTTTAATTTATCTTTTTGCAGCATCAAAAATACTGAACAAGCGCTTCAATATAGAAACATCTTTTAGTAATGTTGCATACTTACATATTCAAAATACTATACCAAATATAGCTAATGAATATATTGATAAAGTATTATTAATGAATATCTGTAATCAAGCGATAAATCTATCAAACTTAGCTGACTCTGTAGAAAAAGATATATTGTTAATATCTGACCCAATTGAAAGATTAAAGGTTTTAATTAAAAACAAAAAAACAGTCAAAATAGAAATTATAAACGATGTTATTACATCTTCTTTAAATGAAATTACTGATAGCAAAATACGAAGAGCAATGGCATTATTCACATATTTATCTTTTAGAAGTAATAGAAATATCCACGCTGCTGTAATTGAAACTTTGGCTAATGAAATTCGCCCCATTTTAGAAACAAAGACCCACACGTCAATGGAATCATTAAGAAAAAGGAAATGTGCCGATGCAGTTATTTCTTTGATGAATGATGTACCAACGGATGTAAAATATAGAAATTATTTAAACAACTATCTGTGTTCATATTTGCCAGACGGTTATTTATCTGAAGATGAACCCAAAACACTATTTGATTTCTTTGTGAAATCTTGGGAGGAACTTGAACTATGAGTGAACTATTACATAATATGTCTGCTCCCCCAAGAAGTGAAGTAAAATTTAAGCAACAACAACTAAAAAAATATGTCGCTTTCAATCCTATAATATTAGCAAGACTTCTTGGTGAAAAAAATATAAGGATTGCTGGTCTAGAAGAAAAAGTTAAAAATTACTATGAGACGCATAACTATATTGAGAACTCAATTAAAAAACCAACAGGATACATGATTGCAGAAACAATTGAATTCAATGGAGTAAATAGGTTTTCAAAACAGTTAAAAAATAAGATGGAAAAATATGTTTATGAAGAATGTAATAATACTGAACTCCTTATTTTAGTTTTCTGCTCTACTGTTGGAGACTTATATATCCCTAATAGAAAATTAAGTTTTGAGAGTACCAAATTTGACAAAATACTTTTATTCCCTGAAGAGGAGGTAAATTCATGAGTGATATTGAAGATATTAAAAAAAGATTGTTCTCTGTTATTCCAACAAGTTCTCTTCATATGATGGAATTTCTTAAACTGATGGATATAAGATTTGTAGAAGATGAAACAGTTTCCGCTGCTGTAACTTGTTCGATACGACCTGAATTATTATTAAATAAGACTTTTGTAGATACATATTGTAAAACTGATGAACATTTGTTTATGCTTGTCATGCACGAACTATATCATATTGTTCTAGGGCATACTCACCTTTTCAAAAGACATACTGAAATTGATAATATTGCCTTTGATGCAGTAATAAACGCTATTTTATGTCGTATGTTTCCTGGAGAAGAATATGTTTCTTTCTTTAAATCTCTTAATAACGACAATTCATTCCCATGTTGTATTCTTAGACCAATTGGAAATAATACTCCGCAAAAGTTTATTCCTACTTTAAAAAACCTTTATTTCACAAATACAGGCACATATTTTGAAGTATATGAATGTATTTCTAAGGAACTAGAAGAGTTATTAAAATCTGGATCTATTCCATATATCCTTCTAGGTAATCATTCTGATAATAATGATGATATGAATAATCCTTTACTCAAGAAAATATTAGATAAAATAATCTCAAAATGGCCTAGAGAATTGGTTGTTAATGGAAGAGATTTAGGCGGAGAATTGGAAAATAAAACTATTGAATTTGCTAAAGCTGAAAGAATATCTAAAAACAAAATGAAAAGACTTTTAAGAAAGGCTGGAGTTATTCAAGGCACTACTTCAAAAAGAAAATTATCTATTAAGTATATTCAAGAAGATGCTACATTGGTAACGCCTGATTATAAAGATAGAACACTATTAACTAAATCAATTATTTATAAACAACCACTTCTTTACAATTCATCACTTATTAGTTCAAAAATTGTTAGAGATAGTAATGTTCAAACATTAGTTTATCTAGATGTTTCTGGATCGGTTGTTGACGATATTAATCACTTTGCCCCCTTGCTATTACAACCATATAAAAACAAGGAATGCCTATTATTTGTTTTTTCAACAATAGTTGTTCCCGTTTCATATCAAGATTTTAGAAAAGGTAAATACAAGACTACAGGAGGGACATCAATAGATTGTATATTTGAACATTATTTTTCTTTACCAAAGAAGAAACAAACAAAAAAAATACTGATATTAACCGATGGATACACTGGAACTATATCGAACGATTATTACCAACGAATTAAGCAACAAAAAATAGAAATATATTGTGGTCTTTTTGGAGATTATACAAAGAACAATATATCAAAAATAACAAAATATTATGAGGAGTTTTAATTATGATTTTAACAGCTGAATATGTATCACCTGGACATCCAGACCGTTTATGTGACGCAATTGTAAATAACATTGTTAATTATGTTGTGTCAAAAGATAAAGATGCTTTATGTGGATTAGAATGCGCTGTTCACACTAACAAAGTCTTTATAGATGGCAGAATCGCTGCTGGAAAAAAGAAAACAGTCATTACTGAAGAAACAATTAAGAACATTGTCAGGAAAGTATATAAAGATGCAAGATATGGCAATAATGGCATCCCTAACGAAAATTACTGGTTTCATCCGTACCCAGAAGAATTAACAATTATCTTAGATGTTTGTATCGAGAAATTATCTGATGATGAAAGAGATTTAAGAAAATATAGTGATGACCAAAATATAGTTAACGGATATGCTTCTAATTCTCCTGCCACAAATTATCTTCCAATTGCTCATTATATTGCTTTATCTATAGGCGAAAATTTTTTTGTAAATCGTGTTAATAACTGTTCGCATTGGGGCTCAGATTTTAAAGTACTTGTCCAACTCAAAAAAGAACAAGATGCGCTCCAATGGGAAAGACTAACATTAAGCGTTCAACATCTTAGAGCCGATTTTAAAATCATATATTCTAATGCATTAAATGACATCAAAAGAGTTTTAAAAGATTTATTTACGAATACTAGTTTCAATTCATTATCCACAATTGATAGAGACCATTTCTATTTAAATGGAGCTGGTGATTTTATCCAAGGTGGGCCTGAAGGAGATAATGGATTATCGGGTAAAAAGTTGTGTATTGATTTTTATGGCCCCTCAATTCCAATTGGCGGTGGCGCTATATATGGTAAAGACCCACATAAGATTGATGTATGCGGTGCATTTCGTGCTCGTGAATTAGCTGTTAATTTAGTAAAAAAATATGGTTATTATAGTGTCTTTACAACCCTAGCTTGGTCTCCTGGCGAACAATCGCCATACATAATTGAAGCATATGAAATTGATGAATTTGGAACAAAATTCAAAATTGATGATTCTCTTTTACCCCCTAGAGATTTCTTCTCAATCGAATGTATTAATAATGATATGAATCTCGGAGAACGAAAAATTACATCAATTAAAGATATAAAATAAAACATTAAGCGTGGCATTATACCACGCTTAACTTTTAAATAATCTTGTATTTATATAGTTATTAGTCTAATTACTGATAATCTACAACATCTACCCAATTCATTAAGAATTCTCTTTCTTCTGGTTTACCTTTTACTGATTGACTAGCAGCAACAATTGGAATCCATTTTTGAACATATTGTTTTGCTGTA
>JAIKVY010000198.1 GCA_024685275.1 Clostridia bacterium | reverse complement strand
TATATTAATTATTGGAGCTGGACCAGCCGGTTTAATGTGTGCAATTAAAAGCGCGCAAAGAGGGTTTAATGTTACAATAATTGATCATAATGAAAAAATTGGAAAAAAATTATTTATAACAGGTAAAGGTCGTTGTAATATTTCTAATATCAGCGACCTTAATGTTTATAAAAAGAAAGTTATTACAAATTATTCTTTTGTTGAAGATTCACTTAAATTGTTCACACCCAATGATGTTATTTCTTTTTTTGAAGAAAATAATTGTCCATTAAAAATTGAGAGAGGAAACAGAATTTTTCCTAAAAGCGATAAATCAAGCGATATTATAAAAACATTCGAAAAATTAATTAAAAAGTTAAATATTAATCTTATTTTGAACGAAAGTGTTCTAAAATTTAATCTAAAAAATAATAAAATTATTGATATTATTACTAATAAAAATATATATTCAAGTTTTGATTATATCGTTATAGCTACTGGAGGGAAATCATATCCTAAAACAGGATCTGATGGTTCCATGTACAATATTATTAAACAGTTAGGACATGATATTATAAAACCTGTTCCTAGTTTGGTTGGTATTGAAGTAAAATCTTTTTCAAATATTTCTTCAACTGAACAAATTAATATTTCTAAAACTTTGATAGAAAACGTTAAATTAAAATGTAAATCAAAAAATTTTATTTTCGAAGAATTAGGTGATATTCAAATATTTAATAAAGAACTTGATGGACCCTTAATTATAAAATTATCATCTTTGATAAATAGAATGAATTTAAATGAACTTTCAATTTATATTGATTTTAAACCTGCTTTATCTATTGAACAATTAAAAAATAGAATTGATAGAGAACTATCTATTAACAACAATCTAACTTATTATAATTTGTTTTGTAAATTATTACCTAAATCTATCGTTCCTTTATTTATCAAATCTTTAAAAATTAATGGTTCAGATAAAATTATAAAATCTAATTTTAAACAAATTAATAATAACATGGTGATAAATAGTTTTATTAAGAGTATTAAGTCATTTGAAATTAAAATATCTAAATTTTTAGGATTTGATCGTGCTATCGTTACTTCAGGGGGTGTTAACTTTTTAGAGATAAATAAACATAATTTTCAAAGTAAAATTATAAATAATCTATATTTTTGTGGTGAAGTTTTAGATTATGATGCTCAAACGGGTGGTTATAATTTACAACTTGCATTAGCTACAGGAAATTATGTTGGAAGTAAGATAGTATAAATTATTGTATAGAATAAATTATTCAAATATAATTATATATAAGCTAATTTTGGAGGGATAATATGAATATTGCTATTGATGGACCAAGTGGTAGTGGTAAAAGTACAATTGCTAAAAGAATTGCTAAAAAATTAGGGATTTCTTATTTAGATACTGGAGCAATGTATAGAGGTATCGCGTATTTTTACTGTAATAAAAATATAGATGTTTCTGATGTAAATGCTGTAAAATCTCTATTAGGTGATATTAAACTTGATGTTGTTAACGATGGAGGAATTCAAAAAATAATAATTAATGGCGAAGATGTAACTCCATATATTAGACAAAATCATATTTCTATGGCTGCAAGTACAGTAAGTAAAATACCAGAAGTTAGAATTAAGTTAGTTGAACTTCAAAGAATTATAGCAAATTCTACTGATTCTATAATTGATGGAAGAGACATTGGGAGTTATGTTTTACCAAATGCCACATATAAATTTTATTTGACTGCATCAAGTGATGTCAGAGCAAATAGAAGATGCATTGAATTAAAAGAAAAAGGACAAATTTTTTCATTTGAAGAAATTAAAGCTGATATAGAAAAAAGAGATTATCAAGATAAGCATAGAGATTTTGCGCCTTTAGTGATTTGTGATGATGCTATTGTTATTGATTCATCTAATTTAACTATTGATGAAGTAGAAAACCTTATTTTAAAGAATATAAAATACTAACTAATGATTATAAATTTAAGTAAAAACATTGGTTTTTGTAATGGTGTAGATAGAGCTATAACTTTAGTAAAAGAATGTTTGAAAACAAATAAAATAGCATATACAACACATCCTATTATTCATAATAGCATTGTTATGGATAATTTGAAAAATAAAGGATTAATTATTACAACAATAGATAAAATCCCCAACAATTCAACATTTATTATTAATGCTCATGGTATAACAAAAGATGATTTGGTTAAAGCAAAAGCAAAAGATTTATTATTAATTGATTGTACATGTCCATTTATAACAAAAATAAGGGAACAGCTAGTTGAATATAATAAAAAAGGATATAAAATAGTCTTTATTGGAGATAAAAATCATAAAGAAATATTATCTTATAGCAGTTATATTAATGATTTTGAAGTAATTGAAAATGCTGATAATTTTATAGTCGATTATAATAAAAATTATGTATTCGTTCCACAGAGCACAATAGATGTTATTATATATAATAAAATTAAAGAAAACATACAAAAATTGTTTAAAAATAATAATAATTTAGTTGTGTTTTTAAAAAGCATTTGTTATACTACTACTAGTCGTCAAAATGAAGCTATATCAATGGCAAAAAATAATGATATTATAATAGTAGTTGGAGACGATAAAAGCGCTAACTCAAAGCAGTTATTTAATATATGCAGAGAGTATTGCAAAGAAGTATATTTTATAAAGTCTTTAGATGACTTAAATAGATATAAAATTAAATTTAAAAATAGCCTTGGAATAATTTCTGGGGCATCAACTCCAAAGGAGTTGGTTATGGAGGTATTAAGTTATATGGCAGAAGAAAATAAGACCATTGAGAATTCTACACAACAATCGTTTGCTGAAATTATGAATTCTATTAAAGAGCCAAAATTTATTAAGCCAGGCTCTGTTTGTAAAGTTACTGTTGAAAAAGCTGATCAAAATGGTATTAATGTTATTTTAGATAATGTTAATAAGAAAAATGATATGGCTTTTATTCCGAATACAGAAGTATCTTCGGAAAAAGAATATAATCCTGATGATTATAAGCCAGGAGATTCTATTGAATGTATCTTTATTGGTGATAACAAGTATAGTATTAAGAAATTTGAAGATAAACAAGCTGAAAATAAAGATATTCAATTTATTTTAGATGGTAATGATTACGATTTAAGAATAGATATGGTTTTCAAAAATACTGTTGATGGAAAAGTAAAGTTAAAAGGAATCGGCCGTAGAATTGGTTCATATGAAGTAATAATTCCAACAGGACAAATTAAAGGACATTATATTAATAATGAAGAAGAATTAAAAAAATATATTGGTAAAACATTAAAAGTTAGAGTTTTACCTCCAAAATTAGATGAAAATGGTAAAGAAATAAAACAAAAGAAAAAGATTTATGTTTCATCAAATATTATTAAAGATGAAGAAAAACAAAAATCTATTGACGAATATTGGAGTAAAGTTGCTGTTGGTAATTTAGTTGATGGCATTGTAAAAAGATATAATGAAAAGTTAGGTGTGTTTGTTAAATTAACACCATATATCGATGGATTAGTTAGACACGAAGATATTATATGGACAAAGAAAAATAAATTATCAATAGATGAAATGAAGTCTGTTTTAGAACCTAATAAGACATATACTTTTATAATTATTAAAGCAGATAAAGAAAACAATAAAATTGGTTTAAGTTATAAAGAGTTACAAAAGAAACCATATGAAATAGCTGCTGAAAAGTATCCACTTAATACAGTTGTTAAAGGTAAAGTTACTAGAGTAATCTCAACACTTGGAGCATTTGTTGAAATTGAAAAGAATATTGAAGGATTAGTTCATATAAGTGAATTAAGCAGAAAATATGTAGAAAATGCTAATGATGTTATTAAAGTAGGTGACGAAGTTGATTGTCTAATAAAGAGTTATGATAATGAACAAATATCTTTATCTATTAAAGGATTACTTCCAGAAGAGCCTGAAAAAACTGCTGAAGAAAATTCAAATAGTGGAAGTGAAAATTTAGAAACTAAGAAGAAAGGTAAAAAAGAAAAGAAAGAAAAGAAGGTTGAAGAAGATATAGGACCAAGTGAATACATTTCTTCAAATACAGGGACAACAATAGGAGATTTGTTTGGTGATATATTAACCGATGATTCAGATAATGACTAATAAATAATTTAAAATTTGAATAATAAAAATCACCATATTGTTTATATATGGTGTTTTTTAATTTTAAGAGGAAAAATGAACGAAAAAGAATATATTAATCAATTTAGTACTAGATATTCATCTAAAGAAATGCAATATTTATTTTCAGAATATAATAGAATAAAAAAATTCAGAGAATTATGGATTTGTTTAGCTGAAACAGAAAAAGAATTAGGTTGTGAAGAAATCACAGAGCAGCAAATTAATGAATTAAAAGCGAATTGTGATGATATTAATTTTGATGTCGCTCATGAACGCGAAAAAATTGTTAAACATGATGTTATGGCGCATATTTATGCATATGGTAAACAATGTCCAAATGCTGCAGGAATTATTCATTTAGGCGCAACAAGTTGTTATGTAACTGATAATGCAGATTTATTAATTTATAAGGAAGCATTATCTCTTTTAATTAATAAAATTGGTGGTTTAATGGTTAATTTATCAAATTTTGCTAAAAAATATAAATCATTACCAACATTAGGATTTACTCATATTCAACCAGCTCAATTAGTAACTGTTGGTAAGAGAGCTGTATTATGGTTACAAGATCTCGAATTAGATTATATAAAATTAACTAATTTATACAATTTTCTACCATTTAGAGGTGCAAAAGGCACCACAGGAACACAAGGTAGCTTTTTAGAACTATTTTCAGGGAATAAAGAAAAAGTTATTGAATTAGACAAAATAGTTGCTAAAAAGATGGGATTTAAAAATTTAATTAAAGTTTCTGGACAAACTTATACTAGAAAAATTGATTATGATATTACATCATCTTTAAGTTCACTTGCTCAATCAGCCTCTAAATTTGCATATGATATTAGACTTTTACAGAGTAAAAAAGAAATTGAAGAAGGTTTTTCATCAAAACAAATAGGATCATCAGCTATGCCATATAAACGTAATCCTATGAAATCTGAAAGATTAGATGCATTATCAAGGTATTTAATATCATTACCATTAAATCAATCTATGACTGCAGCTACACAAATGTTTGAAAGAACTTTAGATGATTCTGCAAATAGAAGAATTTCAATGGCTGAAGCTTTTTTATGTGCTGATTCTATTGTTGAATTGTATCATAATATTGTTATTGGATTACAAGTTAATAAAAATGTTATAAAACAAAATGTTTCTAAAGAATTACCTTTTATGGCTACTGAAGCAATTCTAATGACAGCTGTAAATAATGGTGCAGATAGACAAATTGCTCATGAAAAACTAAGAACTCATGCTATTGAAGCTCATAAAAGAGTCGTTGAACAAGGAAAAAATAATGATTATATAGAAAGAATAAAAAAAGATAAATATTTTTCTAATGTAATGAATAGTTTTAATGAGTTACTTGTTCCTGAAAATTATTATGGATTATCTGTATTTCAAGTAGAAAATTATTTAAAAAGTATTAATAAAATACTTAAAAAATATAAAAATTATACATTTACGAATGATATAAAAATTTAGATTAAGGTTGGCAGGGGAGACACGAATCGAACGCGCAACCGGCGGTTTTGGAGACCGCTGCTCTACCTATTGAGCCACTCCCCTAAAAACAAGAAATATTATATAATTTTTAAGTTGTTGTGTCAACTTAATAAGGAGTAAAGAGATGAAATATACATTAGGAATTATTGGTGTTGGAACAATGGGTAGTGCAATATTAAATGGAATCTCAAATAATTATATAAATAATAAGGAAATATTACTATATGATATAAATCCTGATATAAAAAACAAATTTAATTCATTTAGTTTTGCTAATTCAGAACAAGAAATTCTAGATAATTGTAAGTACGTATTATTATCTATAAAACCTCAACAATTTGATAATTTAGCTGTTACATTAAAACCAAATAAAGAAAATATTTTTATTTCGATTATGGCTGGTATAAAAATAAGTAAAATACAAACAATGTTAAGAATAAATAATAATCCTGTATTTCGTATTATGCCTAATACACCATGTAAAATAGGACAAGGAATTTGTAGTATATGTTTTAATAATTATATTACAGAAGAATCTAAATTATTCGTTAAAAATATATTTATGACATGTGGAAATATTATTGAAATAGAAGAAGAAAAATTTGATACTGTTACAAGTATAAGTGGATCTGGTCCAGCATATATATTTTACTTTATAAGATCAATGATTGAATCTGGTATAAAAAATGGTCTTACATTTGAACAAAGTAGAGAATTGACAATTAATACTTTTATAGGTGCTACTAAATTATATGAGCAATCAAATGAAGATTTAAATATATTAATTGATAAAGTATGTAGTAAAGGTGGAACAACCATACAAGCTATAAATACATTTAATGAAAACAATTTAGATTTAATTATTAAAGATGGAATAGATAGATGCAAAAAAAGAAGTGAGGAGTTAAGTAAATAATGAAAGAAGTTGTAATTTACACAGATGGAGCTTGTAGTGGTAATCCTGGCCCAGGTGGATGGTGTGCAATCTTAACATATAAAGAAAATGAAAAAGTTGTTAGTGGTTATTATCCTGATACAACAAATAATAGGATGGAAATGATGGCTGTTATTTGTGGATTAAAACAATTAAAAGAACAATGTAGTGTAAAGGTATATTCAGATAGCTCATATATCGTTGATTCTATTTCATTAGGAAGATTAGACTCTTGGATTAAAAATAATTGGAAATTATCATCAAAAGAACCAGTAAAAAACGCTGATTTATGGAAAGCGTTACTTATAGAACTTGATAAACATAAAGTTGAATTTATTAAGGTAAAAGGTCATAGTGATGATGAGTATAATAATAGATGTGATCAAATAGCACGTAAAGAAATTACTGATAGACAAAAGAATTCTCATTAAAAAATTTAATCAAAATATTATTTCTAAAATTATTTGTATTTTTTAGATAAGTTATTATTCTGTATATAATAAGATATTCCAAATATAACAAATAGAATATTAATAAAGAAATATGAATAATCTGGAAACTGTTGTAAAGAATGAGCATTTA
>JAIKVY010000193.1 GCA_024685275.1 Clostridia bacterium | reverse complement strand
TGCCATAATAATTTATAATTTTTTAAAGATATATCTGCTTTATATCCTAATGCTTTAAACGCTATATCAATACTATCTCCACTATAATTCCATTTACTATCAAATGTTAATGTAGATTCATTATTTAAAGCACCCATACATACTAAATCAAATATATCGTCATCAATATTTTCTACTTTTCCTTCTCCATTATAACCTATACCTGTTATATCATGTATATTACCATTAGGTAATATTATTTTTTTAGCTGTTTGTTCATTTAAAGTTAATGTCCCTGTTTTATCAGAAGCTATTACTGTTACTGAGCCTAATGTCTCAACTGAATTTAATTTTTTAGCAATTACATTTCTTTTAGCCATTCTTCTAGATGCTACTGTTAATGCCATTGTCATAGCAAGTGGTAATCCTTCTGGAATTGCTGATATTGAAAGTGCTATAACTGATAATAATATAGTAATTCCATCATAATCTTTAAAATATAAAACAATTAATAAAATAATAGCAATTATAACTGCATATATACTTATTTGCTTAGTAAATTTTTCGATTTTTTCTACTAATGGCGCTTTACCACTATCTTCGTTAATTATCGATTGAGTAATTTTACCTACTTCTGTATTACTTGCAGTTTTAATTACTATACAAGTTGCTCTACCACTCATTACAGATGTACCTGCATATAATATATTACTTTTGAAGTGTTCTTTATTATCTATTTCATTACTTTTTATAACTGGTATTGATTCACCTGTTAATAACGATTCATCAACTGTTAAATTATAACTATTTAAAACTCTTAAATCAGCTGATATTTTACTGCCAGATTCTACCAATACAATATCGCCTATTACTAAATCTTCAGAACTTATTATTTTTTCTTTGTTATTTCTTCTTACTTTTACTTCAACTTTAATTAAACTAAGTAAACTTTCCATATCTTTTATTGCTTTAAATTCTTGGATTGTACCAAGTAGGGCATCTAAAATAATTATAAAAAATATAAAACCTGCATCTACATATTCTCCTACTATTACTGAAAGAACTAATGTTACAAATAAGATATAATCAATAGGATTTTTAAATTCCTCTAAAAACATTTTAAATACATTTTTCTTCTTAGGCTTAGGTAAAACATTTCTACCATACTTTTTTATTTTCTCATTTACTTCTTTTTCACCTAAACCCATTATAGATGATTTAGTTTCTTTTAATAATTCGTCTTCGCTTATTACTGCATAATCCATATACTTCACCATAATAATTATAACATAATTTAATATAATGTACAGGATATATACACTTTATTAACTATTATTTACACAAAAAAAGAAGTTTAAACTTCTTTATAATCAACATGGTGACTCGTAAGGGGTTCGAACCCTTGAATGTAGCCTTGAGAGGGCTATGTGTTAAGCCACTTCACCAACGAGCCAAAAATATATGGCTGCCCCAGTTAGATTCGAACTAACGAAATGACGGAGTCAGAGTCCGTTGCCTTACCGCTTGGCCATGGGGCAATACATATATATTTTATCATATAATATTTTATTTTAACAATAAAAATATCATAAAACTTGTCAAGATGGTTGTTAAAATGATACCATTAATTTTATCTTGCTTAGTAGACTTATATTTAACGCCTACTGCCATAGATATCAAAAATCCACCTATTAATCCTCCTATATGAGCCCATATATCAATATTTGGCATTAATAAATCTAATCCTAAATTAATTATTATTAAAGGTATAATTTGTGATTTTAAGACATTGCCTAAAAATACTCTATAATTATAACCAAAATATAATAATGAACCTAATAACCCAAATATAGCACCTGATGCTCCTGCTGATAAACTATTAGAAAGTACACATGAAAATAATCCACCTATTATTCCACTTATAAAGTAGATAATCAAATATTTTACTTTTCCATAAAAATTTTCAATTTGTGAACCTATTACATATAAAACGTAAATATTAAATAATAAATGAATTACTCCAATATGTAAAAACATAGAAGTTATTAAACGATATATTTCACCATCTAAAACTAATAATTTATGTAGTGCTCCAAATTTAACTAATG
>JAIKVY010000159.1 GCA_024685275.1 Clostridia bacterium | reverse complement strand
TGAATGTTTAGAAATATTTAAATCAATTAATGAACTGATTTCTCTTAATAAAATGAATCAAATTTTTGAGCATAAGGATTTAAAAAAATATTCAAAAATTAAAATTTATCTTGCTTTATGTATATTTAAAGAAATAAACTTGATAGATTTTAATGAATCGGGATATATTGTTAATAATAGTGGATTAAAACGTGATTTAAATAATTCAATTTTGTATAAATTATCGTTTAATGATTAAAAGGTTAATATGTTATTTTTAGATAAAATTAAAAATACATTTAAAGAAGAAGATTATCTTGAAATCAAAACAGCTTTTGATTTTGCTTCAAATGCTCACGCTGGACAATTTAGAAAAACTGGTGAGCCATATATTACTCATCCTATTGCAGTTGCAACAATTTTAGTCGATTTAGGACTTGATGTTGATACAATTATTGCTGGATTACTTCATGATGTTGTAGAAGATACAAAATATACTATTGATGATGTTAAACAGAAATTTGGAAATGCAATAGCTGAAATGGTAGAAGGTGTTACTAAATTATCTAATTTACCTATCGAAATTGATCCAGCTGCTAGAATGAAAATAGAACAAGCAGAAACAATTAGAAAATTATTTTTTGCTATGGCTAAAGATATTAGGGTTATTATGGTTAAACTTGCTGATAGATTACATAATATGCGTACTATATCGATATTACAAGAAAAAACAATATTAAGAAAAGCAAGTGAAACATTAGATATTTATGCACCTTTAGCTGGTAGATTGGGTATTTCTAGTATAAAAGATGAATTAGAAGATTTATCTATGAAGTATCTATATCCTGATGCATATCAATATTTAGCTGAAAAATTGGATTCACAAATTACTAATAGATTAAAAGTGGTTGAAAAGATTTCAAATATTTTAAACGAACAACTGAAAGGGACAATTGAAAATTACGAAATTAAGGGTAGGCCAAAACATTATTATTCAATATATAAGAAAATGAAATCTCAAAATAAATCCCTTGATGAAATATATGACTTAATAGCATTAAGAATTATTGTTAATACTGTAAGTGACTGTTATGCAGTATTAGGATTAGTTCATGCTTTATGGAAGCCTATTGCTGGTAGGTTTAAGGATTATATAGCTAATCCAAAACCAAATATGTATCAAAGTTTACATACAACTATTATTACTGATTTTGGAGAAATATTTGAAGTACAAATTAGAACTTTTGAAATGAATAAAATAGCAGAATATGGTATTGCTGCACATTGGAAATATAAAGAAGGTATTTCATCTAAATCAATGTCAGAATTTGATAAGAAATTAGGTTGGATAAAAGAAATGATGGATTTACAACAAGATATTTCTGATTCTGAAGATTTTTTAAATACTGTTAAAGTAAATGTTGCAAGTGAAGAAGTATATATATTTACACCTAAAGGAACAGTTGTTGATTTGCCTAAAGGTGCTACAGCAGTTGATTTTGCATATAAAATACATAGTGAAATAGGTAATCATTGTGTTGGGGCTAAGATTAATGGAAAGATGAAGCCACTTAGTACAGTTTTAGAAAATAATAATGTTGTAGAAATCATTACTAACAATGCATCAAACGGGCCTTCAAGAGATTGGTTAAATTTTGTTATTACTCCAGGAGCAAAATCAAAAATTAAAGCATTCTTTAAAAAAGCAATGAGAGAAGAAAATATAAAGCTTGGTAAAGAGATGCTTGAATTAGAAGCTAAAAAAAGAAATTATAATATTAATGATCTAATTAAAGAACCAATTATGAAAGTAATTTTTGAAACATATAGTTTTGATGATTATGATGAATTTTATTCTGCAATTGGTTGTAATGGCATTAAAGTACAAGCTGTTGTTAGTAAGTTGCTTGATTACTATAATAAAACAAATAAGACTTCAAATAATCCATCAATAACGCCAACTACAAAGAAGTACTATTCAAATTCGAATGGTATTTTAATTGATGGATTTGATGGCTTTTTAATAAAAATCGCTAAATGTTGTAGTCCATTACCAGGAGATGATATTATTGGATATATTTCTCGTGGTAGGGGGATTATGGTTCATAAAAATAATTGTCCTAATTTAACTAATTTAGAGAAAGAAAGACTAATTAATGCAACTTGGGAACAAAAAAATGATTCATTGTTCAATGCGCCTTTACATATTGAGGTTGATATATCAAATGCAACAAAATCCATTGCTGGAATAACAGCACTTTTATCTAAATTAAATGTAAAAACAATTGCATTTAATACAATGGTATCAAAAGATAATCAATATATGATTATAAAAATGACATTAGAAATAAATAGTAAAGAGGATTTGTCTAGAATAATAGATAAAATAAAGGTTTTAAGGGGAGTACAAAAAGTCTCTAGAGAAACATAAAATATAATTTTTTTAATTGACAATATATATTAATTAGTATATACTTACTAAGACTTAAATTTGCGGGGTGTAGCGCAGTTTGGTAGCGCGCTTGGTTTGGGACCAAGATGTCGGGAGTTCAAATCTCTTCACCCCGACCAAGTGGAGTCAAGGGCCTTTAGCTCAGTTGGTTAGAGCGGTCGGCTCATAACCGATTGGTCCGCGGTTCAAGTCCGTGAAGGCCCACCAAGAAAATTTTTGGCCCGGTAGTTCAGCTGGTTAGAACGCTAGCCTGTCACGCTAGAGGTCGACGGTTCGATCCCGTTCCGGGTCGCCAAAAATGGTTCGATAGCTCAGTCGGTAGAGCAGAGGACTGAAAATCCTCGTGTCGGTGGTTCAATTCCACCTCGAACCACCAGGTTGTACATTTTTTATATTATTGCTGGATTGGCTCAACGGTAGAGCAGCTGATTTGTAATCAGCAGGTTGAAGGTTCGATTCCTTTATCCAGCTCCATTATGGAAGGATTCCCGAGTGGCTAAAGGGAGCAGACTGTAAATCTGCCGTCCATGACTTCGGTGGTTCGAATCCACCTCCTTCCACCAAAATAGGATTACTATATTTTATGTGGTAATCCTATTTTTTTATAATTATCAAATAAAATTTATTTAAAATTGTAATATCGACATATATTTTTTAATTTTGTATAATTTTATATAGATGTATTATTTATTAATAGAGGAGATTTAATTATGGAAATGATACAAAGCTTTTCAGTAGATCATACCCGTATTATTCCTGGTATTTTTTTAAGTAGAATTGATAATTTAGGAGAAAATTATTTAGTAACGACATATGATATAAGATTAAAAAGACCAAACATTGAACCTGTAATTGATATAGCGGCAATGCATTCTCTTGAACATATTATTGCAACATTTCTTCGTAATGATCCTGAATGGAAAGATGAAGTTATATATTGGGGACCAATGGGATGTTTAACAGGTTTTTATTTAATTTTAAAAGGAAATCGAGACCCAAAAGATCTATATAATATTATATTAAACGCATTTAAATCAGTAGAGGATAATATTGAAGTACCTGGTGCAGCGCCTGTTAATTGTGGTTATTATCGTATGCATAATCTTGAAATGGCTAAATGGTACGCAAGAGAATTTGTAACATATCTAGAGAAGAATAAAAATAGTGAGAAGATATTTGAATATCCGAAAACAGAGAGAATCAAAACAGATTTAGGCAAAAATTTCTTTGATTCATAATTCTTATTCAACAATATAAATAAATTTTTATAAAATAAGTAATTTAAACAAAATATTAAGCAAAACAATTAATAATTATTTGCTTATAATTTATATTTATGATAATATATTTGCAGATTACGAGCCAATTTGAGGAAAGATTGTTGCCTTTTAAGGATTGCCCTTTTCGTAGACGATTGGTATGAGACAAACAAGGAGGATTTTTTATTATGTCA
>JAIKVY010000132.1 GCA_024685275.1 Clostridia bacterium | reverse complement strand
GCATATTAAAAAACTATTTAAAAAAAGCCTAATTATGTTATCATAGTTAGGCACAAATGGAGCAATACCCAAGTTGGTGAAGGGGCGTCCCTGCTAAGGACGTAGATCGGGCAACTGGTGCGAGAGTTCGAGTCTCTCTTGCTCCGCCAAATTGAAGAGACTATCCTGATACAATAAGTATTGGGATTTTTTCTTTATTTTAAGGATTTTTAATATATTTTTATCATTATTAGCGGTTTTAAGGCAACAACATAACCATTTATTATCTTTTCTGATAGTTAGGTCAGAAACGATTGGAAACGAAAGGTCAACCCTCTAGAAACGATTGGAAACGATTGGAAACGATTGGAAACGAAAGGTGCCTTTTGAACATAATAAAAAAGAAACCTGCTATTCTATAACACAACAATAAACAATACATTTATTTTTTAAAAAGCGCGTTGACCATTGAGTTAACGGCTTCTTTTTCTTTATCAGTTAACGATCTATATTTATTGATTAATTCTGATTCTTCCTTAGATAAATGAGCTTTCTTTTCATTACCTTCAAAGAATTCGGATAGTGTAATACCAAACGCTTCACATATCTTTTCTAATGTATCAACAGTAGGGCATGTGCCTCTAGCAAACATATTTGATAGTGTGGATTGAGTTAGTCCTGATTCATAAGCAAGTTTATAGGTGGACCAGCCCCTTTCACTTTGCATTTTCTTTACTTTTTCTAATACGTTCATGTGTGCATTGTAATACACATATGCGTTGTATATAAAACCCACCTGAAATATAATTAGTATACAAAAGGGTAGTATTTCATATTTATATGTTACCTCCCTTTGTTGCATGTTTGAGGTGAGTTTATGAAAGCTATTTACAATAGTGAAATTCAGGGAATGATCGATTTTTGGAATGAACTAGGGGTTGTTCCTGATTATGAATTAAACACTGATGGAAGATATAACGGAAATCTTGTTGAGTTTAAATTGGTTTATAGCGACCTTTTTGCACACAAAGAACAAATAAAAAGGTATATCAAATCTTATAATAGTGCCGCCCTTCCCATTCCTAAATATAGTTACCTAATATCTATTAACGAAAGATTGTATATAAAAATTGATAATGAAACTAATGTCGAGCTTGAAAAAGGATCGTGGGATTTGCCTGATTTCTTTAAGTCTGACTTTGTTTCGCAGACCTTATATATTAAAGGATGGATTGATGAACTTTCAATTGTTGCCTATAACAATAAGCTTTGTCAGGAGTACAAGAAATATTTCAAATCCAAAGAAGATGTTAAAAATGAATTCATCAATCCCAAATTTTTAAATATTGAACCATTTGATTGGTATAAGCAAATAAAACAAGAAGAATTGGATTCATCAAATATTGGATGGCTTCATTTCAACATGAATATGCTTGGACCATCATTGCTTAAAAAGCAACTTGGAGCGTTTTTTACACCAGATAGATATGTGAAAATTGCAACAGAAATGGTTAGGGAAGCAATAAGGAACGTCCCTGAAGAAAATGATTATATTATTTTGGATAGATGTGCTGGCACAGGAAATTTGGAAAGATTTCTTCACCAAGATGAGTTAGCACATTGCGTCCTTAATACTATCGATTACACTGAATGGACTACTTTAAAAGGGTTATATGATGGGCGTGTAAAAATGATTATTCCTCCAACAAGAAAAGGTATAGATATTTCTACCGGCTTATTGACAAATGGGGACGCATTAAGTGAAGAATTCTATAATTTTTGTTTTCACACAGGCCAGATGTCAATTTTTGATCAACCATTTGAAGAAGAAAGCAAACTATTAAGAAGTTGGTTATGTGATGAAAAGATGACAATAATCATGTTAGAGAACCCGCCATTTGTTGAACCTCAAGGCGGAGCAGCTCAAGGAAAACAAACATTCCAAATTAAAGATGCATTTTTATATCAGCAAATGGGCAAAGATACATTTGATAAAAAGAATGCAAACCGTGATTCAGCTAACCTTTTTATATGGAGTGCATTTAAGTATTATTTAAAAGATGAACACGATTCATATATCTTATTTTCTCCAATTAAATATTGGAAGTCTCAGCATATAATCGATAAAAAAATAATTTCTGGATATCTATGTAATAGAGAGCATTTTAATGCAACTGCAGGTGGAATTTCGTTAATTGAATGGAGAAATGTAAATCAAAAAAATGAAATGCTTAAATTGAATAGTGATTTGGGTGAAAGAATAATCAAAAAGCATTATGAAAACCCATTAAAGTTAATGGTTGATTCCAAAGACCAAAATCCTATAGCTTGGTTATTTAATCTTAGTAATGTGCCAAAACCAGATAATGGAAAACTTGTAAATTATGTGGACCCTGCATATAGAAAAGTTCAAAAGCCATATGCTCTTTCTGAAGAGAATATTTTACAGATGGTTCCTTTATGGGCTGCTAATTGCTATGAATGTGAAGATTATACTGAAGTTGAAGTAGTAATGAAAAGTGCGGATGGTGGCAACAAATACACAGGTGATACAGATTTCCTCTTAAAATGTTTCTTGTGGGGTGGCATAACTAGAAAAAATAAGTGTTATTCTGATTCATCAATTAAAAATGAATACTGCTTCTTACAACTAACTAGAAGTGACAAGGTTTTAACTAAATTTCAATTGAAAAACGAAGATTCTGAATTATTAGAATCGTGGAGGCATGTATTTGAATGTGCAAAATTTAAAAATGAATTTCATGCTTCAAAGACATATGGATTGTGTCAAATTGATGAAGATATTAATGTTAAAATCGGTTCCGGTCAGTTTAACAAAAAGGGCGAAGAAATTATGGTGAAGAAGTATTTGGACCTTGACGAAAGTATTAATCAGCTGAAAAAAACTTTAAAAGAGTATTACCATCAATACATCAAACCTAAATTATTTGAATACGAATTGTTGAAGTAATAATAAAGTCAATAAATAGGTATTGAATTTGGGCAGTAACTATTCAGTTTTAATTATTTTGATGTTTTTATAGTTATATCATATTTATCAATCAAATCTTTAACTGCTTCATCAAACAATTCTTTCTTCATTGATTTTCGTGCCACTAGTAAATTGTCTAATTCTTCTTTAAAATTATGTAAGGTCTTGTCATAAGTTAAAAGATATGTTTGGTATGCTCCATGATCAATATATGAATCTCTGATTTCAAAAATACCAGTGCCTAATAGATCCACAAAGCATTCTGCAACGTCTTTATATGTTCTAATTGTTTTATCATTTTGATCTTTCTTCTTGCCTAAAATAATATAATCAAGAGATACTTTGTAAAAATTTGCAATATTTCTAAGATAAGTAATTGTTGGGCAAACATAACCGTTTTCCCAATCACTAAGCATTTGTGCTGTTATGTCTCCAAGAGGTAATAAACAATCTTTTTGTTTAAGACCAGCGTCAATTCTTGCTTGACGAATTCTACTTCCCATTTCTGGATATTTCACTTTTCTCATAATATAATCCTCTTTTTTATCTTCAAGTAAATTATATCACTAAAAATTACCTCAAAAAGACATTTTTTTATTATCACAAAAATTAAATACGAAATATTTATGTTTAGACGTGATTTTTTTGACTATTTCGAAAGGTTGATTTAACTATTTTTTAGTGCAATATTTTGATTAGATATCCCGAAAAGGAGGGAGTGATATGAAAAATAAAATACTAAAAAAAGAAACATCCGCAAGAGGCTTTAAGGACACGTTTAATATTCACAGAGTAAAAGATTTGAAGCTGGTTGGTGATTTAGAAATCCCATACATTAGTAAATATGTTGGACCAATTCCAAAGAAGATTATAAATGTCTTGAGGCATCCATCAAATCCAGAATTGTATTTCGTACATCATTATTTATTTGATTATACATTCGACGGGCGCAATGGCTTTTGGTATGGTTGTATGGAAGATTCAATTCGTGAAAAAGCTTATCTATGCAAAATGAAACAATATCAAGGCATAATATCTCCAGATTATTCAATTTATATTGATTTACCATTTGCTCATCAAATTTGGAACATCTATAGAGATAGGGTGACATGTATGTGGCTTAGATCGCTTGGACTAAACGTCGTCTTTAATGTAAGATGGGGTGATTATCGAACTTATAAAATAGTATTCCAAGGTATAGAAAAACACTCTGTTTTAGCAGTAGGGTCACATGGACTAATCAAGCATCCAGAAAATAGAACTATTTTTATGAGTGGTTTTAAAGAAATGATTAGAAGACTTGAGCCGTCCACACTTATTATTTATGGTCCATATACCAATGAAATGAGGGAGCAGTGCGAGAAGAACAATGTGCAAGTTGTTCATTTTGTTGCTGAACAAGTTGAAGCAAGAAAGGGAGAACAATAATATGGCTGGTGGAAATAGTGGTTCTAGAAATAGTAATACGGAAGGTGGCAAATATTATGATGGTATGAATATAGAAAAGCAAAACAAGCACGTCCCTGGTACCAAGGAATATAGTTCCAATAAAAGCACTATTGATATACCAATTGATGAATTAGATAAATTAATTCGCGAAAATATTGATAATGCTGTTCAGCTGCCTAATGGTAAAATGGTATTAGATTTACCAAAAGATATAGGAACGGTAATAAACGAAAAAGGTGAATCCTTGGGAAAAACAAATAGAATTACTATTCATAAGTCTAAAACAGGTTATCATGCGGTACCTGCTAAAAAAGGAAACAAGAAAGGTGGAAAATAAGTATGTGGCTAAACGATAAAGAAGAAAAAATATATGGACCATTTTCTGATTATATAGAAAAGAATATTCAACAAAGATTTAGATTTATTTATGCCGATGGCGTTGAGTTGATTGTTGAGTTCTTTACTGATTATGAAAGCGAAAATGGTTTGGAATTAGATGATAAAAATTATGAAGAATATTGGGAGAGCGCATTTAAGATTCTTGAAGTTGTAAAAGATGATAAAAACACTCACGAAGTTGGAAAATATGTTATCGTGAATTACCACTGTATTCCTGTGACATATGAGGTGGTAAAGTAATAAAACATATTTATAAGATGACCAATATAGGGTGTGCAAAAGGTGTGCAGGGGTGTGTAACTGTTTGCATGGTGTTTGCATTTTTGTATCAAAATGGTATTTTCAACCCATTAGAGAATTACTGTTACTTTGTAACAGTTTTCTTTTACTTTCCTATTTATTATGTATCACAATTGTGTTACAATATATTCGGAGATAAATACATGAAAAGTGAAGTCATACACGCGAGAGTGCAATCTGATATTAAACGAGAATCAGATAAGATATTAAATACGATTGGCATAACCTTAAGCCAGGCAGTTGATTTATTTTTGA
>JAIKVY010000110.1 GCA_024685275.1 Clostridia bacterium | reverse complement strand
CATTTTCTTTCGACTTCTTTTGGCTTTTGCATATAAGTACTCATTTCTTAATTTTTCTCCTTATTATTTTTTTCTTATTATAAATAAGGGCTTTGTGGGTTCAATTAAAAATGTACCTTTTCTATAATATCACTATAAAAGTACATAGTCAAATAAAACTTTTGACAAATTAATAAATAAGCCAAATATTTAAAAATATATTTTTATTTGTGAATATTTAGGAATAAATAATGACCTCAAGTGTCAATACCTGAGGTCATTATTTTATTCTAATATTTTTACTAATTCATCAATTAGTGATAGGTCAGCTGGAAGCCAATTTATACTATATAGTTCATCTCTTTTTAACCATTTAGCGTCTTCTGCCTCTAGTAAAGTTAAGTTTCCTTCTACTATATTACATTTATATGCGCTCATATGAAGATGAAATGATGGATAATCATAATCTATTACTTTGATCAATTCTTTTACTTCGACTATAGTATCTAGTTCTTCTTTGATTTCTCTTTTTAAAGCGTCTTCTAAAGACTCATGAGGTTCTACTTTACCACCAGGAAATTCCCAGTAATCTTTGAACTCGCCATAGCCTCTTTGAGTAGCATATATCTTATTATCTTTGACTATAACTGCGGCGACAACATTTATTTGTTTCATATTTACTAATCGAACGGTTTGCTTGATATTATATTTTTTATTATAGCCATAAGAACGTCGACAACAATGGAGTTCCCGGCCTGCTTATATGCTTGGCATCTTGAAACAACAATTTTATAATCATCTGTAAATCCCATAAGTCTATGTGCTTCGCGTTCAGTCAACATTCTAACGTGACCAAGATCTTCGGAAAAATCATCCGATACATAATTATCAACCCCAGCCCTATGTCTATTGCCCATAGTTTTCAAAATTGTTCTTGCTATGTTTAAGTTTATTTCAGGTCGTTGATAAAAATTTCCTGTCCCACCTCTCATAACATAGTTATATAATAGCGGAGACAAAGTATATTTATCATCTATTTCTCCCGGAACTTCTTTTATAGAAATTCTTCCACTTTTAGTCTTTTTAAAATTACCATAAGAACAAGTTGTTTCTAGAAATTGTCTCATAGTAAATCTTAAATTTATTGGCGTTGGTAACGCGAAATTTACACTGTTTTTGAAACCGACAACGAACAATCTTCTACGTATTTGTGGCACTCCATAGTCAGCTGCATTTAATATATCATAGTGAATTTCATATCCTAGACTATCAAAAACAGATTTTATAACTCTCCATGTTTTTTTGTGGTCATGGTTATACAAATTTCTTACGTTTTCATAAATAAATACTTTGGGTTGTATTTCTTTTATTAGTCTCGCATATTCATAAAACAAAGTGCCCCTAGCGTCCTCCAAGCCTGCTTGAGATCCGACCGATGAAAAGCTTTGACAAGGAGAACCTCCAACAAGAATATCAACCTTATTTTTGAAGTCTGTTCCATCCAATAATTTTATATCTTCAAAAAAACGTTTTGGATTTATTTTATAGTTTTCTAAATAACTCTTTTTAACAAAATTGGTCCTTCTTGTTTTTGAAGCGTAAAGAGCTTCTACAAAATCATGCTTTTCATCTATGGATTTGAGTTTTTTTATTGTATTTAAATCTATTTCGGGATAATCAATATCTATTTCTCCATTATCACAAGCAAAAACGATGTCATGTTTGACACCAAGCCTTTTTAATGCAAATTCAAAAGCTCCTATTCCGCTGAATACGGAGGCAACATTCAATATTTTTTCATCACTCATTGTCCAATGTCTCTACTAATTGAATACTTGATATGATTTCTTGCAAAACATTCACTACAATTGAGTTTCCTGATTGTCTATAAGAATTGTTAGAATCGACAACAATTTTAAAATCGTCAGTAAAACCCATCAGTCTTAGGCACTCTCTATTAGAAAGCAATCTAATGACTCCTAGTTCTCCGTTCCACTCTCCAACATATGCTCTTTTCATTATAGCAGAATTATCTTGAACTGTCTGTAATCTTTCAAAAACAAAATCGCCGTTCCAATTAAACTGTTGATTTGCTTTTTGAGTTCTAATAATTTTTGTATTAATTTTAGCTCTATTGTTGTTTTTTGGATTTGTTACAAACTCGAATCCTTTTTTTCCTAAATATAATTTACTGTCTACTTTTGGTTCGAGAAAATCAAACATAGTTTTTTCTAATTTTATTTTCTCGGGAAAATGGAAGAAAAGCCGTGGTTCTTTAAAACCGACCACAAAAAGTCTCCTTCTGTTTTGAGGAATTCCATAATCTGCGGCATTCAAAATTTGCCAATGGATATCGTATCCCAAAGACTCAAAGATGTTTTTGATTACTTCCCACGTTTTTCCTTTATCATGCGTAATCATACCGGCAACATTTTCATAAATAAACACTTTTGGTTGTATTTCTTTAACAAGTCTTGCGTATTCATAAAACAAAGTTCCTCTTGCGTCTTCCAATCCTTTTCTTTTGCCGATTAGCGAAAAACTTTGACAAGGCGAACCACCAACAAACAAATCTACTTCTCCATTATATTCTTTTCCATCTATATAACGAATATCCTCGTACCACCTAGAGTCATCAATGTCGTAGTTAGCGAAATATGAATCCTTTACAAAATTATGCTTTTTTAATTCTGAATATTTATTCTTAATGAATTCGTTTTTTTCAATATTATTTTTAAGTTGGTTAACATGATTTTTTTCTTCTTCGGATAAGTTTAATTCTCTTTCGCCGTTATCGCAAGCGAAAATAACTCTATAATCGAGCTTACTTTTTTTGAGTGCAAATTCTATTGCACCAATACCACTAAACACTGTTGCTAAACGAATCATTTTTCCACCCAATTAAAAATATTTTTTTCTAAGATTTGGCTGTATTTAGGGGTTTTCTCTAAATATATTATATATCCATTTATACCAACCTTTTTGATGTGAATATCCGTCAGTTCACCAAGACAAAGAGTTCTAAAATTTGATACCATATTATCTAGATTATCAAATTTTAAATATTTGTTATTTTCGTTAACGCTTGGTCTTGGCATTAAGTAGTATGGACCGTATTCATTTATATACCAATCAAAAACATCCATTGCTGTTTTTTGAGCAATAAGGTGACTTTTAAAATATGTTGATAGATTTTTTTGCAATAGTTCCTCAAAAATGATTTTTGCGTTTTTTAAAGACAAATTTAAATCAATATAGTATTCTCCTTCAAAATTATTTAAGAAGGATATGACTGCAGGCTGCATTTCGCTCATATAATAGCTACCAACTGTTGTATTTTTAATTCCGTGATGTTGTGCGTCCACGGAAGCCTCTGAGTTTGGTATATGAATTATTAACTCGTTATGATTAGTTAATTCGATTGACATTTTTCACCTACTTATAATTGTTGAAACCGCTTTTAACTGCTGACATAAAAATATCTTTAGTATAATTTATTTGTTTATTTGTCATCTTTGTTCCAGTGTTTAAAAACCTTATCGTTGTTTTTATCATACTAATTTGAGATTTATTTAACACTTTCTTTTTGTCATTCCAAATTATTAGTTTTTTCCAAAGCAAAACGTCGTTAAAGTTAGAGTAAATATTAATAAATGTTTGAGGCTCATTTTCTGGATAAAAATTCGTTGGTTCATATGAACATGTAAAAATATAATTTAATCCAAGGTTTTTAACTCTCTTCCACAATTCTTCTTTTCTAGCCCACATACGCGGTTCTGGACATGACAGTGGTGGATTAGAAATAAGTTTATGAACATGTACGGCGATATTTTCTATTATATTCTTTAAATAATTATCAATCCCCTGATTATTAAAAATAGAAATTAAATCAAGCTTTTGCTTTGATAAATAGGATATGTAACTTAAAGTGTAGGTTGTAACGTTACTTTTTAGAGATAGCTTTAGTTTTTTACATATTTTATCTATTTGTCTAAATAAAATTATGGTTGCATAGGCCTTTTTAAAGTATGTTTCATCAACATCAAACATTTGATTTTTAACGGTGTTATTAAATGTATCGAAATTTTTCTCTCTTCCTAAGCACACAACATATGGTAGCTGTTGCCAGCAATTAATCGCAACACCTAGCTGAATTTTTGTAAACTTTTTGTCTTTCGGATTTCTTGTTTGAAATGATACAGTTGAGTTGTTTCTTTTCAACTCAGTATCATATTCTCCTGCCGTTCTCTCGAAATAACAAATATAATTCTTCCCTTTATCGTTTTGAAGAACCACTTCTCTTGATATGTTTTTGAGGTCAATATAGTATTTTAAATTGCTTGGTGGATCAGATTTTTTTATAGCGGTTTGAGTATTGGAATAAACACTAATGTTATTTATTAAAGTCGGTGCGTTAACTAAATTTTTTATTATTGTTAATTTAACAGGAACTACAACATCATTTAGTTCATCAACGAGTTTATCTTTGGCACACTCTGCTAGTGTAGCTGTTGTTTGCCCACCATTTACTATTTGAAAGTTGTGAATTTTATTTATTGTGCACCAATCTTTGGAACTATCTAAGTATTTAAAATCACAATAGCTAGCAATACTGGAGAGCCCATTATTATATGAAACAAAATAATCCGGATATGATTTTACTGTTTCTAATATTCCTGCGTTTGTCTTTTGCGTTCTTTTCAAGTAAGATCTAACATTAGGCTCTAATAATCTTTGTCCATCTTCTTTATAAAGTGTAGCTAACCAAGACCCTTTAAAAGCACACATATATACATCAAAATCTAATGTTGAAGAAATTTTTAGTGCCTTTATTGTTTCACCAAACTTTTCCTTCAAATCTAAAACATTTACATCATTATTTAACTGAGAGAATCTTTCTTTTAAATCGCTTAAATCATAAGTGTTGAAAGAAACTCTAGTTCCTTCTACTTCTTCAACATCGTCTATTCTAGTAGATTTATCAATGTTATAGTTAGATAGTATTGTTACAATTATTTCACAATCATCTAGCGCTTGATTTATTTCTTCGCAAATGTCATATGTTACAAACGACTGTTCAATCTTTATTTTATATTGTTTAGTTTGAGCAAATCTAATAAGGTTCTTAACCATTTCTATATAATTCAAATATGACTCGTCGTCTAAAATTGAATCATCGTTATTTTTGTCGTTATATATAGAAATGACGATGTTATGCACATTCGAATCTTCATTAAAGTAGTAAGCGTCCACACCGATTTTGTAGCTAGGAAACTCATCAGTACAAATGGTTATTTCTTCTGAACTGACAGACTCTAATTGTTCCAAAACATAGAGTAAAAAAGAGTACTTTTCCTCTTTGTATTCCTCGCTATTTATATCGTTGTGAAACATCTTAATCTTGCTTATTAATTTACTATTGAAACTATCCATTATTTGATTCCTTTAATATATATTTATCTAAACTATTTAGATTTATTTTGTAACTGACGTTAAAAACAACGCTTGGAATGTTGCCTTTTTTTAAAGACGGAAACGATTCGTCTATCGTATATGTTTTAAGGTTTTGTACAGTAAAGCAGTACTTTGGCTCGTAAGAGTCAACATTTACGCCAAGGGCTATTATTTTAGAATGGAAAATTTTCTTTAGGCCCACATCAACAACAATATCATCTATGTCTTTTATACAATTTAAAACGTTAATGGGCCCGTTTTCATCCCTTTCAAGGACATATACTGCAAGTTTCAGCTCATCTAAATTGGATGGATCAAGCTGATTTTCATTAGAGATCGTTATTGAAGTTTCCAGCTGATTGATAGTAGTTTTGACTTCTATTGCTCTTTTTTCAAAAACAAAATCTCGTTTATTTTTAAACGGTCCTTGCCAATTTTTTATTACATCTTGCCCCATTTCTACAATCAATTTTTTTAAATATAGAAGCTCTCCGCATAGTCCTTGTTCTTCTATTTGCGATAATGTTTTTTTGGAATTAGAAAAATAATCTTTATAAAACTTTATTGTTTGTTCTAATTTTTCAATTGTTTTACTGTCGCTTCTCGAGTCTAAAATATTTTCTGATAAAGTTGATGAAAAAGCATAAAACACTTCTTCATTGTCTAAATTACTACTTATAGAAATATAGTCACAGTTTTCATCAATAAAATTTTCATCAGTTTTCTTTATGTCCATCCCTGAAATGCTAGGAACATTATAGTTTTTTAATACGTGTTTAGGAAACTCTATGAAGATCGTTTTCTTACCATCTTTATTTAGAGCAAAGTATAATTTGTTGTTGCTATTTATAGAAAGATAGCATTCTAAAAATGCACTTTTAGTGTCATTTTTTACCAACTTGTTTAGTTCTTCCCACTTTGTAAATGTATCTTTAATCATCTTCGTCCTCACCTAAAGCAGACTCATTAAGGTATTGTTGATAGTAAGTCGGGTTAACATAATATTCTACAGCCGTTTTATCCAGGTCTTTTGTTTTTGGAAACCATATTGCTGGCGCTGCTAAACTAATTGCGTCTTCTACTATTTTTGTTTTTTTACAAATTATTTTTTTAACGTTGTTTTTTAGAATTGTGTTGCCAGATTTTTCTTTCTCATACAAGTCAACAAAATAAATACTCATTAGACCATGGTCACTATCAAAATTTGGATAGTTAACTGTTTTATCATAGTGTGTTGTTTCGTTATACAATTTTGTTTTAGGGTCTAAAACTTCCCTAAAATCAGCAGGATATATGTTTGTTTTTATTTTTAAGACTTTTTCTTTGCTGGAGTCTCCTGGATTTCTTAATGATCTTGACGCTTTAAATATTTCATATTCTTTATCACCAACGCAAATCCTATTTGACCTTCCAAAAATAAACGACTCTTTTTGAAGAGAGCTTATGACAACCGTCCATTTTTTTAGCTCGCCGTTAGAGTTTACGCTTTCAATATAATTTGACCAGTTATTAATAGATATTTGCCCACTATATTCGTCACAATCTTTGTATTTTTTTAAATAATCTAAGATCAAATTTACATCAACGTTTTTAAAAACTACTTTTTTATCCCTAATTTCTGGATTAGATAATTTATTTATAAAGTCGATTGTAGTATTGTAGTTGTTTTTTATATATTTTCTTGAAAAAGAAATAAGTTGTTGTACTTCTTCTGAAAAAGAAATCTTTATTTTTTTGGAATTTCTCATTTTTGAATATGATGTTGGAATTAGATTAGAAGAATACATTATTTTTTGTCCAACCTCTTTAGGGTCTTTCCCTTGAATATACATAATGTTTATGTCGTCTTTGAACTTATCAAGAGCTATTCCAGCACTTATAAAATCGTTAATAACATATTTTGTAGTGAACACCCTACAAACATCAATCCAACCATCTCTATATCCAAACCATCTTCCCATTTGTAGTAGAGAATCATACATTTTAGATTTTCTATAGTAGTAAGATGTAGTTAGCCCTTCTAATGTTAAACCTCTTGATAGCTTGTCTCCACCAATTACAATATATTCTCCCTCTTTACTTGATTCATAATCAATTTGTTCGTTTGAATCTCCATTAACCACCTTGATATTATTTAAAGTAGAGTCTATAGTGCTTTCTAGATACCTTGCTATTTCATTCCAATCATCATTAAAATGGTCACCAAGTCGGTTTTCAGATTTTTCTTTAAAAGACTCTTCCCAAATATTTTTATAGATTAATACCTCATCGTCATACTCATATTTTATTTTTCGATACAAACCATTTACATACTCTTTAATCAATGGTTTAAGAGTTGTAGATGGCTTCACAAATCTAGCTATATGAACAAGCATCGAATTATGTCCAAATATTCCACGCGCTTTTTTTATCGAAGAAGATATTATGAAAAAACGAATTGCTTTTCTTAACGATTCTGATAATCTAACTGCAGGTGTTTGAGCAGATACTTTTTCATCGTCAAACATAGTTTCAAAATCGTCTATTTCTTCAAATAAATAGTCATCATACTCTAGGTCATCGCTGTCTATATCATACTTTTCTAGTCCAAAATAATCTTTAATTCCAGAATATTTTGGAGATGTCTCAAGACATAGAATAAAGTCTCTTGGATATAGATCGTTCTCTTTATCAGGATCTATAAAAACATTTGCAAAGGGTGTGGCAGTGTAGCCAACATACGAATATCTGTTCAAACCATCCAATATTGTTCTTATCCACTTATTTGTTGATGAAGCCTCAGATATGGTACTGGCATTCTTCGTATCAACACTTGCTTGGTCTACCTCATCATCAATAATCAAAACTGGGGTGTCTAGTTTACCATTTGTGTAACAATAACTTTGAGATTGCATTAAAAAATCACGTAAGTTTCTCAGCACGCTTACATTTTTTTTCACAATAGCAACAAGCGGTGTCATATTAACTGGGTCGAGCGTATGGCTTGCAAAGTATTTTTTAAAATCACCCTTATCCTTTACTTCATCAGCATAAGTTAAGCCGTCGACCATATACTGTTTGATACAGCCAACGCCGATGTTATCTCCTCTTACATTATGCTTCGTGTCATATCCAAGCACTTCTCTATCAATTCTTTTTTGTGTTTGATTTCTTAAATCCATTGTGAGACCGGCTAGAACAATAATTATTTTATAACCTGCGTCTAATGACTTATTTATCAAACCTGTATAGTTTGCTGTCTTGCCGGATTGAATATCACCAATTACAAGACCTTGCCTTTTAAAGAAGAGGTCGGTTTTAGGATTAGCCATATGATCTAGAATTATATCGGTACTCTCTTTTATAGATGATACAGTTGCCCAATCCCAATGCTTACCATTGGTCAAATATCTTTCATATCTATCATAGAAATTCCATTTTATTTTTGATTTATAATCATTAAGCCAAGGATTATAACCCTCTCCTTCAAAAAGTTTTGATCTTTCAGTTGTTTTTAGAAAATAATCGGCAATAAGTTCTTGAACATCTTCGCCATCAATATCAATTTCTTCAGTTAAGTCTATATAATCTAGATTGTTTTTTAAAAACTTTGTATAATAAATTCTTTTTTCTGATATGCTGGTATATTTCTCAGCTTTATTTGCTACACCATATAATAGGTCTATGATGGTATTCTTATCTTCATTATTCATCTTTCTCACCTGTTTTTTTGATTATAAAATCTATAACAAGATCTTTATAATAGACAAAGGGCTCCGTTTTCAAAATTTGTTTTTTTGTTTTTTCAAGATCATTATTGTTTTGTTTCATTAATTGTTCAAATGTGTCTTTAATTAATATATTAATATCTGTTTCCTTAAACTCTTCTTTATATCCACCTTTAACTGCTAATTCACTTACTGGCAACGTCTTGGTTAATAATGTAACCAATTTAGTTACTTCTTTTGAAGGAAGCTTCCCTAAAACATCTTTTATTATTGGATGTTTGTCATTTATAGTAAGTTTAATGCCGTCGTTTGTTTTATATACGTTCCACACAGGAATGTTTTTTTCTTTATATTGTTTAATTTTGGTTTCGCTTTTTTTATAATTGAAATTTTTGCTTGCCTCTGTTCTTCCTGATTTAGCAATACTAATAAATAGTGATTTTAATTCAGTAGGCACTGTAATTTTATCTTTACCAAAATTGACATCAAACTCTTCGTCTAAATTCGTGCCAATGTTTACCTCGATTCTACACGAGTTACATTTTGGTTCTAATTTAATATCTTGCAAATCAAGCCATCCGCCCTCTTGAATCAATCTTTTGTTTCTATATATATAAAAACCTTGCTGTTCTTGTGCTCCTCTTCCTACAAAATATTTTTGGTCTTTTTCAGAAAGGTTTGTGTATGTAGGCAAAATATATGTGTTAAAAGTAATCTTGCTGTTTTTATAGTTTTTGTTTTCGGAATATATTTTGTTTGTAGATCTATTCTCGGGCAAAAAGAAAGGGTCCCACCCTTCAATTTTGTGTTTTTTATTATTTCTTTTTTGAATATATATGTTCAACCCATCTTCTATAATGTATTTACCGAAGGTGTGAGATAATTTTTTTTCTAATTTATCGAGAGTTTCATATAGAGCATCACTATCCACTCTAACAGATACTTTGCTTAAGTTTATTTTATCCCAAACAACAATAGTTCCGTGTTCGCCAAGTAAATGAGATAAATAAAAGTCGTCTAAATTATACGCTACCCATTTATTGACGGTCTTTAAGTGTTCAAAATCTAATTCTACAGTGTTTGCGATACCATTTTTTATTTTAGAACAAACATAAAGATCACTACAAAATGATTTTGTAGCGGATTTAAGTCCTAAGCTGTATCTTCCCAAATCGCCTTCTTTTCTCGCTTCATAAATACTTTGATACGCAGGAATTAAACACTCATTTAACTTTTTTCTGTCCATACCGTCGCCGTCATCTAGTATATATATCGTTTGGCTGCCATAGCTGTCATCAAAACATATTGTTATATTTTTTGCATTAGCAGAGATGCTATTATCAATTATATCAGCTATAGCTGCTTCGAATGTATAACCGGAGTGTCCTAAGACATCAATTAGGTTTGTTGGTGGGTTTATTTCAAATTCAGTCTTCATTGTATCCTCACTTCAATATTTTTAAAAATCTGACGTAATTATTTAAAGCGGCCGAATACATATGGTGGTGTTTTAAGTTTATGTACGTAATTTCAGCTGAATCGTTAAATGCTGATAGAACTGTATTTAATAAATTTAGGTCATCGATATAATAAATTTCATTATCTAAATCTAATAAATTATATTCTTTTAAATATAACTTGATTCTTTCCAATCCTTCGTAGTATGCTTTTATGCTGGTTTCTTTTTTGCCTTCGTTAGATAAAAAATCACCAAACAAATTTTTGTTGTCCTCGTTATAACATTTTGATAGGTTTTCTTCTCGAATTAGATTTTTAAGCTCATCAATATTCTTAATAAGTTCTTTTTGTTTTTCGATTATTTCGTTTATTTTCTTTTCTATGGAATCGCTCAACATAACGGTATAACCCCCAAAAAAATAAAAGTAAATTATTATAATTTAATTTTATCATATAATTTTATAATTTTTTTCATTATGCTAGGTTTTAAATACATTGTATTTATTTTTTTATCAAGTATAAGGCGTGTTTTCGCCAACGGTTTCCATTCAAACACGAGAACATTGTGCTATAAATGCTATATATTTGGCGCAACTTCGACATTTCTATTATATATTACTAATCTTTCTTAATAAATAGATTATAACTTTGTAATGAGCTAAAAACATCATATGGTGTATTTTTGGGACATACTTTTCCATAAATTTAGTGTATTATTAGGTGTAGTTTAAACAATCTCTCTTTGTTTAAACCTCCTTTAGGAAGGGCTTCGGCCCTTTTTTCATACAAAAAGTGGCTTTAAAGCCACCTTTTTGTTTATTATTTAGTTAATTCCAAGAATTCATCTATTCTAGATTTAATAGTGTCTAGTGATTCTCTCCAGAATGCTTTGTCTTCTGTGTCTATTCCTGCTTGAAGAACACAATCTCTAATAGGCATAGAACCAGCGGTTCTTAAGATTTTCTTATATAGTGGGAAGAACTTATCTTTTCCTTCTTTTAGATATTTACTATATAAGCCATATGCGAATAATTGACCAAAGGCATAAGGGAAATTATAGAATGAAAGATGAGATGAATAATAATGTCCCTTACAACACCACATATATGGGTGTAGGTAATTTGGATCTAGTCCATCACCATAGCTCTTAAGTTGTGCATCCTTCATTAAATCACATAATTCAGAAGGTGTTAGAGCTGATTCGTCTGATTCTTTAAATACTGCCTTTTCAAAATAGAATCTAGACATAATATCTACTATTACTTGAGTATCATCAGCGATCATCTGTTCTAATAGGTATAACTTCTCTTCTTTATTCTTTGCGTTTTTAATAGCGTCATCTTTAATGAATGCTTCATTAAATGTTGAGGCTGTTTCAGCTAACTGCATTGGATAATTAGAATGTAAGATTGGTAAATCCCACATAAGTTCTCCATGGAAACCATGACCTAATTCA
>JAIKVY010000071.1 GCA_024685275.1 Clostridia bacterium | reverse complement strand
TATAATTAATTTTAAGATTACAATATACAATATTTCTATCATACAATATTTCTATCTTCTTTTGATGAATATAATAATACCAAATACAATGGCTATAACTGCTACTCCACCACATATTCCTACAATTAACCAAAATGTAGTTTTTGTAAATGTATTCCCAAATACTGTTATTGTATCTTGTGAATTTATTTTTGATCCTGATTGGTTTATTCCACCTGAAACAAATAAAACAAAATTAGTATTGTTCTTTAATGAATAACTCATAGTATTGTTTTCTATTTCAATTTCAACTTTTTGATTGGTATTTGCATTAAATAACTCAAATTGTCTATCTAAATATCCATTTGGAAGATTCATAGTAATATCTATACCATTAACAAGATCAGAATTTAATGGTGCATCATTATATTGAATTGCTAAATTAAATCCATCTTTAAATGCAAATCCTAAAGAAGAAATCGAACTATCAATGTTATTTGTTTCAAATTTAGATAACGTTATGATTATTTCATCACCATTCTTATATCCAGGAAAATCATCTAAATTAATATCAAAACTTACAATT
Organism: Clostridia bacterium; assembly: GCA_024685275.1. Classification (GTDB taxonomy): domain Bacteria; phylum Bacillota; class Clostridia; order Christensenellales; family DTU072; genus CAG-1782. The sequence continues at coordinate 1,585 of JAIKVY010000071.1, read as the reverse complement.
GTAGATACATATTCTGGAGCTTCGCCTACTATAAATCTTTTTACAATCTGTGTATCTAGTTTTGTGTTTATTGTATTAATTAAATCACTAATTTCGTTTTGTTTTGTTGTTTCAGCTAAAAGCAATGCTTCTAATGCCGCCATATCTGCTTGAATTGATGTTTTTAATGTTTCATTGTAGTTATTCATATCTTTAGATTTATATTTTTGAACAAATGTGTTCATAATATTTTCAATTGTGGAATTGTTATAATAACTAACAACATGAACATATTCAACTTTATTTCCAGCATTATCCTCTAAAACAATTGTTAATGATTTAATTTCGCTTGGATTAAAATCATATGTATATACATTATATACATCTGTATAGCTTTCTTTAAAAATAGCTCCATTTTCTTTAACATATGCTCTTTTTAATCCACTTTCATTTGAATCTGAACCGACAAAACTTAATGAATAAATCTTCTCCTTATCAAAATCGATATCTGTTTTAACTTGGCTGATAATAGGTGCATTGGTATCAAAATAACTCTTTGATATGTTGATAACTACATCTTCAGATCTATTCCCTACTTTATCTAATGTATATAAAGTTATTTCATAATCTTTAGATTCATTTAAAGTAATGGAGCCAGCATATAAATATGTGTGTCCATTTAAAGTATAATATTGATCTTTATTTAACCCACTTAATGAATCGTTATCTATATATTGAACTGTAATTGTATATTTGTTTCTTTTTACATTATTAGCTAATGCTGGAGATATTGTATATGTTGGAACTGGTGGTTTTATATCATCAAATAAGAGATATTCAAAGGTTTTAACTTTGCAGTTATTAGCATTATCATATACAAAAATATGTAATATACTGCTGTATGTTATTTCAACTTCGAAAATATCAAAATTATTTATTGTATAAACAGAAGAATATGAGTTATCTCTCATATCTTGTATTGCATATTTAATATCTTTTAATCCAGAAATATTATCAGAGGTATTTTGTGGATTTATTTGCGCTAAAAATTTTTCTCCACTTTTAATATATGATGTCATTTCATTACTTGTAATATCATCTACATTAGGAGCTTCGTTATCACTTTTAAAAGCAAATTCATAACTATCTATAAATGTGGTTTCATCTTCATACGCAGATACAGTTATTATATATATTCCTGTATTTAACAATTTGAATGTAACCAAATTATTAACAGGCGTTTCTGTTACAAAACTACCTTCAATATCTTCCCCATTAATTGAATATTCTAATAGATAGTATGGTGAAGTAATATTAAATTCAATTTGAATGTTTTTATGATATTTATCTGAATCTACAAAATCATCAAGAATGTACTTAGGATCTCCATTAGCTTGAAAAGATTCTACAATTGAGCATTTTTGACTTTGGATCGTAACATAATCCAAAGCTAAAACGGTTTCAATTGCTTGCGACAAAAATGAAATTTGTAAGAAACAAATTAATAAAATTGTTAAAAATAAACCAATTAGTAAAAAAATGTTATTTCTTTTTTTATACATTCAAATTTAATTTTCGCATTTGTTCTACAAGAACTTTTTCATTT
>JAIKVY010000032.1 GCA_024685275.1 Clostridia bacterium | reverse complement strand
ATTTCCTTCATTCGATTATATAACAATTCTGCATTTGAATTTTTAACACAATTCGGTTTATACCCCATCTTTATTGCATAATATAATTGATCTGATGTTTTAACAGTTACTGTTTTTGTAATAGAATCTATTGCATATGTTCTAGAAGCTACTGTTCTTGATTCATCATATTGATCTAAAAATAAAGGTTGTCTATTGAGTGTATAATAGTCATTAGGATTATATACATTTTTATATTTCTGATTCGTTGTTGTTGTAAATTGTGGATTTTCTGAAGAATATAAACATATTGATATTTCTCCATGAACACCATCAGAATTCATTTCATATCCATAACCATATGCACAAGAATCTTCAAATGCAGCTAATGCACTATATATTTCAAATTTGTATGCATCTGATTGTGTTGCATCTGAATATAGACTTCTATAGTTATATGCCATATATATTTCTTTATCTAGTGTATATCCGCCTTCTTTAGAATCATATTTAGCACCATCTCTATAAATAATTAAGTATGACCATAAATCAAATAATTCTTCTCTTGTTGCTATATAATAATCAATTTCTTCAAATCCAGCACTTACCTTTTGAGTGTATTTATTATAATCATATTTACTAAGTCCATTATATGTATATTTATAACTTGCTGTTTGATTTGTTGAATTTGTTTTATACATTTGAAGAGTTAATGTATCTTCATATGTATAACCTAGAGAAGATAAATCTATTTCTCCATTTGTGTAGGTTTCATCAGTTGAATCAATGGTTCTATCTTGGCTGCCATCATTTATTTTAAGTGTATAATTACAATTGCTGTTATAATCCCATGTAGCTAGCATAACGTCATTTTTAAAGGTTACTGCTATATTGTTTGTAATATTGGTGTTTTCTGTCCATGTTGTATCTGAACTTAAGGCATCTGTTGCACTCGAAAATGCTGAAATAAGACCTCTTGTTATAATACTTAAACAAGAGGAACAAACAACAGTTATTCCCAAAATTATGGTAATCACTAAAATACTAAGTTTTAAATGTTTTCTTTTATTCATATCAATTTACTTAGAGTAAATTTATTCCATTATCTGAACATTCTTTTATCATGTCATCTGGCCAAACTGAAACATGAACTTCGCCTATATGTGCTTTTCTCAAGATAAACATACATAATCTTGATTGGCCTATTCCACCACCTATTGTTAATGGATATACATTATTTAAAATGTTCTTGTGGAAATCAAATTTTTCTCTTTCCTCTAGATTACATTTTATCAATTGTTCCTTAAGTGAAACTGAATTTACACGAATTCCCATTGAAGAAATTTCAAATGCACAATCTAATATTTCGTTATAGAAAATAATATCACCATTTAATTGCCAATCATCATAATCTGGAGCTCTTCCATCGTGTTTAATTCCACTTTTTAATAAGTCTCCAATTTGCATTAAAAATATTGTATGATGTTTTTTAATGATTTCATTTTCTCTTTGTTTTGGAGTTAAATTTGGATACATATCTTCCAATTCTTGGGTTGTTATAAAAAATACTTCTCTATCAATTTTAAATGTCAATTGTGGATATATTTTACATACTTCTTCTTGAGCATCTACGATTGCGTTTACTATTTTTCTAACTACATCTTTTAAAAAGTCAAAATTTCTTTGTTCTTTAGATATAACTTTTTCCCAATCCCATTGATCTACAAAAATAGAATGCATATTATCTACATCGTCATCTCTTCTTATAGCATTCATATCTGTATAAATACCTTCTCCAACTTCATATCCATATTTATACAAAGCTTGTCTTTTCCATTTAGCAAGAGATTGAACAACTTCTGCATTTTTTTCATTTAGATTCTTAATTGTAAAAGAAACTTTTCTTTCAACGCCATTAAGATCATCATTAATTCCAGATTCTTTTGTAACAAATAAAGGAGCTGTTATTCTATCTAAAGACAATCCTTTTGAAAATGTTTTTTGGAATGTATCTTTAACTGTCTTTATTGCTTTTTGTGTTTCTTTTTTATTTAATAACGATTTATATCCCTTAGGTATAATTAGTTGTGACATAATCTTCCTCCTTAAGCAATACTGCCAACAGTTCTTGGATAAAGAATTACGTCTCTAATGTTTTGCATTCCTGTTACATACATTAACATTCTTTCAAATCCTAAACCAAATCCGCCATGAGGAACTGTACCAAATCTTCTTAAAGCAATATAGTTGTCATATGCTGACATATCCATATTTCTCTTTTTCATTTCAGCTACTAATTTATCATAATCAGCTTCTCTTTCGCTTCCACCAATTATTTCACCTACTCCTGGAACTAATAAATCTGAT
>JAIKVY010000008.1 GCA_024685275.1 Clostridia bacterium | reverse complement strand
CCTCCAGAATATACTATGGATGCTGAAGGTGAAGTTGTTATTGAATACAAGGTTAGCGGAGCTGAAGATAACACGTATACAACCACAAAACCAACGGCATTAGGAACATATGTTGTAAGAGTTAAATTTAATGGAAATGAAAATTATACAGCAGATGAAGATACTTTAGAATTTGAAATAACAAAGAAAAATCCTGGATTAGATATTACTAATGCAGAAGATTTAAATGTATCATACGGGACAACTTTGCCTGATCCTGTAATTACTAAAGCAACAGATGCAACTCCTGTGGTTGAATATAAATTAATAGATGCTGAAGATAATACATATACAGCCACAAAACCAACAGATGCAGGTATTTATTGCATTAAGGTGAGCGTTGAAGAAATGGAAAATTTCTTAGCAGGTTATATAATTGTTAATTTCACAATTAGTAAAGTTAATAATCCAGATCCAAATTCAGTTGTTACACCAACAAATATACAAGCTGATTATGGTCAAACTCTTGGAGATATTGAATTACCTGAAAATTGGTATTGGGTTGATGATGAACAAACAAGTGTCGGCGATGTTGGTAATAATGTATTTGCTGTTGTATATATTTCTACTAACTATATTAATATTCAAAGAAATGTAACTGTTAGCGTTAATAAAATTGATTGGCCAATGTTTACGACAGTTTACGATAGTATTGATGATAGAGATATTACTGTTGATACAACGGGAATGTATCCTAAGATAAAAATACAAGCTTATTACGGAAGAACACTATCTGACTTTACATTCCCAGCTGGTTGGACTGTTATGTATAGAGCTGGAACTGTTGATTTTTCAAAAGGACACGACAAAGCAGGTGGTACGTATGAACAATATAATTGTTTAATGGCTACTCGTAATGGAGATGCAAATCACAATGATACGACAATTAGTCATATTGAAATTGATACATATAATCCATATGTAACTTTAACAATTACGGATGATTTAAGCGTTACATATGGTACATCTGTTCCAAGTATTACAAATGATTCATATACAGCTATAAATCAATTCGGTGGGCCAGTATATATTAATGATTTATCTGTAGAATATTATGTAAATGGTCAATATACAAGTTCGAAACCAACTGAGATAGGATCATATTATTGTAAAATCAGTATTCCTTTCTCTGTATATCATAATGCTGCTTATTGTGAGAAACAATTTGTTATTTCTCCAAAACCAGTATATGTTGTAGATAGAGAAGAAGAAATTGATGAGGGTAAAGCATATGTATATGAAATCAAATCTCAATATGAAGCCACAGTATATGATGTTAGATATACAGGATTTACTTGTAATTCAGATATTGAAACTGCTGGAATTGTTGCTGGAAGCAATACAACAACAAAATACGCAATAAAACTTGAAACTGCCGAAAATTATGGTGGATTATATAATAATGTAAGTGGATTCTATGATCCTGGGACATATGATTTAAAAGTTTCGACAACAATTAATTCAACATATGAAACAGTTGTTCAATATGCAAAACTAATAATATATAAAGACGAAGTAGATTTATCATTTGTCGATAATGCTAATGTAACTTTAATATATGATAGTTGGTACATTACGGATATCTTCAATCAAATAAAAAATAAGAATAACTTTGATTCGGAAGTATCAAATAATATTTATTATAAATACAAAGTATTTGGAGCAGATGATAGTACATATTCAGAAGATATGCCAGAAGGTCTTGGAACATTTGTTGTTAAAGCATTTTATGATGGTTCAGATTTCTATGAAGAAGCAGAATCAGAAAATACTTGTACTTTAGTAATAACAATTGGTGAAGCTGTTTATACATATTTTGATGGAGAATATACCATTTCTGTGAATTATGTTTATGCTAAAACATATATTAGCGTGGAATACTTAGGAGAATTTGAATATGATGAATTAGAAAATGAAAATTTTGATAATCTTCATCTTAATGTTTATGTGTATGATGATTCTATCATAGTCGAAGGATTCGAATATACTATTACTGGAGAACATACAATGGAACCATTAGATAGAGGTGAAGTTGTATATTATTCACAAATTTGTGATGGAGAATTAATCTATATATCATTTAATGAAAATAAGAGTGGAAATAAATATGTATTTATTTATTGGGATTACGAGTTATCAATAGAAGATATAATGGCAGGAGAGTATAATTATGAATGTTTAGAAAGAATGCCTTCACCATGGTATATTGAAAATGGAAAACTATACTGTGAGGTATATGATGTAAAGTATTCATTCATAATTGATGGCGAAGAAAATAAGTTTGTTACATTAAATATTGGAGAAGTGCAATATACATATAACATTGATGGTAATACACATAAATTTTGTATTGTCGATGGCGTAAATATAGAGTATGTATATGATGATGAAATATCAAATGTAGTTCCTTATCGGTCAGATTATTGGACATATGAACCAGATTTAAAATTAATTGGATACGTTGATACACATCAGATGTTTTATGATTTTGATGCTCAATTATATAGATATTATATTTTCTTTAACGAAGAGACACAAAAAGAAGAGGTAGCAAGCATTGATTTAGATTTTGTAATAAATTATATCTATTATGAATACGCTTATGAGTACAATAATGAATTAGAACAAAATGTTATAATGACATATGTGTACTTATTTACAACAGATTATAATGAAAGGACTAAAGATTATTATGAATGTGTATTTGATGGTAAACATAATTATACTTTTGCTGAAATTCTTGATATTTGTGAAGGAGATTTAAGTGAATATAAAACAGCAAATATATGGGGATATGATGAAAATGGGGACTATAAGATATTAACACTTTTGTCACATCCACGTATGTATATATTAGAAGATAATACCATCTGTCCTTATCAATCAAATACAACAACGCCTGCTGTTGATTATTACTATTATTTTGATGGAATAGAGTATAATGATACATATATATTTATGTCTAATGGATTATATTATTGTTGTGAAGGAACAAGTATCCTAGATCCGGAAAACACAAGATATCTATTGATAGATTATGGTGAATATGAATTAAATGATGATGTTATTTTTGTTGAAGGATTTGGTTATTTTAAAGTTAAAAATGGTTCACAAAAAGAGTTAGAAATATATTATGGAGATATTGAATATACATATGAAGATAATGATTCAAATATTTTAAAATTCTGCAGTATAGGAGATGAAAAGGTTTGTTATCTCTCAGAATATAATAATGAAAATGAAAAATATTATCCAGATTATATTATGTACAGATGGGAATTTGATGAAGCAGTTCAGGTTATTTATTTAATCAAATTATTTGAAGAACAAGAATTAACAACATTATCATATTATATTGTTGGCGAAAATACACTTGAACCTACTACAAACATTTTATATTATGGCGTTATTGAGGCAGATAATAATAAGGTTTGGACAGTTGTATTTACAAAACCATTTGAAAATAATGAAGAAATGTTTTATATGGCTCAAATATTCGAAGGTGAACGTGTTATTACATTTGCTGAAATAAATGATCCACATGTTTGTTTAGAATGTGATTATTGGGGTAATTATGATTGGGATGGTAGTTCTGGCTGGTTAGATATTTATGAACCTGAAATATCGTATTCATATGAGAAGGTTAATAACTTATTAGTTGTTTTAAAAGAAGAACATCCGATGTAGTGAATAGAAATATTTAAAGGATTGGAACTAGAAAGAAGAAAAAGGATTGATACAAATGTGTCAGTCCTTTTTTAGTACTAAATTATAATGAGCAATATAAAATTTAAAGGTTAATTCAAGATTAATATGCCGTTTTCATTAGTTTTATTTCAAATATATACATTTTTTAACAATTAGTTTATTAAAGAAGCTGAACGCTATTCATATGATATGGTAGCTGAAGGTGACGAGATGTATAAAAAGAGTTTACTAGGTGCAATTGAAGGACCAAGCAAAGCAAAAGAAAAACTAATGATTATGTCACCAAAGCAAGAATGGAGACATGATGATTAATTATAGGTAATATGGTGAATTAAATTAAAAAGCACTAGAATTTGGGCAAGTGAATAATTATTGTATGATTTGCTTAAAATTCTCTATATTTTGTATTCTTTTACATAATAAAAACAGTTTATTAATATTGATTTGCAGTTTTCCGTATTTTTATATCAAATTCACTTGCAGTTTTCCGTATTTTTGTACTTATTTTACTTGCAGTTTTCCGTATAACATAACTATTCCACGAAAATTTGAATATTACATTGCTATGTTTTGTAAAACTAAGATTATTAATATATGTACCAAATAAAGGACTATATGTGGATATTTTTTGTGATATACTGAAAAATAATAGTGATACAGATGCGTTTGGGAGGCATAGAAATGATAGAAACAAAAGTTTTTGATAATCGTGTATTTCTTATAGAGGATGGTAAAGCTCTTTTATCAACTAGTAAGGAAAAGGTAGTTTGTTTTGATGATTCAATTACATCAATAGGGCCTTCTTTTATGGAGGGTGATTTATCAATTGAAGGTGTTATACTACATGACAATATTGAAGAAGTTTGTGATAATGCTTTTCTTAATTGCGCTAATTTAAAATTTGTTGTTTTGGGAAAGCGGCTTAAGTGTATCGGTCAATGTGGATTTACTGGTAATAAAGCATTACGTTATGTAATTTTTCGAGGGTACAAAGAATGGTATCTGCAAATAACAAAGGGAGAGCCATTTGAATCCGTAGGGATAATTCATTGTGCTGATGGAATTGTAAGAACAATTAATGCAAAATAATAAGTAGAATTAGATTTATAATTATAGGATAGAAAAATGTATATTCACGAAATTGATTTAAATGAAATAATCATTTCAAAACTTATTAAACTTTCTGATGCTTGGGCTGCAGAAAATAGTTGCTATGGATATCACCCTAATAATAAATCTGATATTGAAGGGAATAGGATTTTTGTTGCTGAAGATAATGGGGATATTGTTGGATATCTATTAGGAAAAGTATTTAAATCTGAAAAGATGAAATCAATTATGCCAGAAGGAACTCCATATTTTGAAGTTGAAGAAATATATGTTATTCCAGAGAAACGTTCGCAAGGAATTGGTGAAAAGCTTTTTATATGTGCTGAAGAAAAAGTAAAAAATGAGGCTGAATATATAATGCTAAATACTGCAACAAAGAATTGGAAAGCAATATTTCATTTTTATATTGATGAATTAAACATGACATTTTGGAGCGCGAGATTATTTAAAAAATTAGATAAATAAATTCTCAGAAACTTATATTTTAAAAGAACATATATCAACAGACAATGTTAATAAAACATTGTTTGTTGTTTTATTTGAAAAGTGATAATATGTATATAGCCAAAAGGAGTATGTACAATGGTAGATGTATTATGTTTAGAGGGAATAAATAAAAAATATCCAACATTTTCATTAAAAGACGTATCATTTTCTGTAAAACCAGGTGAGATAATGGGTTTCATTGGAAGAAATGGAGCAGGGAAAACTACGACATTAAAATGTATAATGAATCTTATTCATTTCGAAAGTGGTTCAGTTAAAGCATTTGGAAAAGATATGACTGAAAATGAATTGGAAAACAAACAAAGAATAGGGTTTGCATTAAGTGAGCTTAATTATTATCCAAATAAAACTATAAGACAATTAATGAATGTCACAAAGAAGTTTTATAAAAACTTTGATGAACAAAAATTTGCAGAAGTTTGTCGATTATTTAATTTAAATATAGACAAAAAATTAGAAGAATTATCTAGTGGAATGAAAGTCAAATATTCTGTTGCTATAGCTTTATCTCACAAAGCTGAATTATTAATTTTAGATGAACCTACTTCAGGATTAGACCCAGTTTCTCGTGATGAAATTTTAGACATATTTAGAGAAATTGTAAAAAATGGAGATAGAGCAATATTGTTTTCAACACATATTACAAGTGATTTAGATAAATGTGCTTCTGGTATTACATATATTCACGATGGTTCTATCATATATACAGGTAACAAAAAAGATTTTGTTAAGTCATATTTATATGTAAAAGATGAAACAAATAACAAAGCATTAGAATCTGAATATATTGCATGCAAAGAAATTGATGGCTATATAGAAGGATTAATAAAGGTAGAAAATAAGGATGTATTTATTAAAAATGGTATTGAACCTAAAGAACCAGATTTAGAACAAATTATGGTATATTTAGAAAGGAGTAAAAACAATGAAAGCTTTACTTTATAAAGAATTTAAATTAGCAATGCATCCTATTTGCTATATATTCATAGCATTGTTTCCGTTCCTTATTTTAATACCATCATACCCAATAGCAATTGGTTTTATTTATGTGCTTAGTTGTTATCCAATATTATTCTTAGGTGCAAACAAAGGACAACAAAGTAATGATTTATTATATTCAACACTTTTACCAGTTAGGAAAAAAGATATTGTTTTAGCAAGAATAATAACTGTTGCAATAATGCAATTTGCATATATTTTGTTAGTTTCATGTTTATCTCCACTAGCAAGAGTGGTTCATAGTAATATAATTGCTTCTGGAGGAACAGTGTCAATTCCTGGATTAAATATGGATGGCTTTGTCTCTATATTGGCAATTGCAATTATTGGGTTTTCGATTGCTGATATAATTTTCTTCCCAATTTATTACAAAAAGGGTAAATCTATTGTTATGTCGACTCTTTTAACTATTATAGGGTTTATTGTATATCTAGCAGTATTTACAATAATTATTCCAAGTATTAATGGTGCAGAGGCATACAAGGACTTTTTGTGTAATAGAGGATTAGGTGTTCAATTTATTCTATTAGCTGCTGCATTAGTAGTATATTTTGTTTTACATTTTATAACATTTAAAATATCAGCAAAACGATTAGAAAAAGTTGATTTTTAATATAAAAATTAGAAGGATGGATGTATGGATATTAACGAGATCGCAAATAAAGCAGTAGAATTAAAAATGTATCATGGGTATAATTGCTGTCAAGCAGTTGCTACAGCTTTAGCAGATGAAACAAATTTAACATTAGAACAATTAAATCAAATTGGTGCAGGATTCTGTGCTGGTATGGGGAACTTAGAAGCTACATGTGGTTCATTAATAGGGGCAGTAATAGTTGCTGGTTCTAAAACAGAAGGGAAACAAACATTACAAAAAGCAAGAGCTATGATTGAGACATTTGAAGATATGTGTGGAGCAACTATTTGTAAGGATTTGAAAGCGAAGGTGGATGGTAAACCTTTATGCCCATGTGAAGAGTGTGTTAGAAATGCAGTTTTAGCATATGGAAAGGTCATGAATAACTAAAATACCTTTAATACACATTAATAAAGTTCTTTTATTATTAAAAAAAATATGATATATTATTTGTATGCGAAAGTAGTTCAACGGTAGAGCGCTACCTTCCCAAGGTAGTTGTTGCGGGTTCGAATCCCGTCTTTCGCTCCATTTATTTATTGGGGTATGGTGTAATGGTAGCACAAAGGCCTCTGACTCCTTTGGCGTAAGTTCGATTCTTACTATCCCTGCCATATATATTTAATCGTGTATGTCAAAAATTAACATTCTCACCTAATATCTAAAAATTTGTTAACCTCTAAGAAAAAAGTAGGAGGTTAATATGCAAAGTAAAAAATATTACACAGTTCAAGAGCGTTTTGAGTTTTGTAGTCTCTTTTTAAAATCCGGAAAATTAAAACTGAGTTTTGTAGAGAACATGGTTTAAACTATTCAACATTTGGTGATTGGCTTAGTGCGTATAGAAACATTAACGGTAAATTCATTAATGTAAATTACGTTGCTAATAATCCAAATGAAATAATAAGTGATGATGATTACGTTGTAAATATTTTAAGTGAAAAAGAAATGATATTAAAATCATCACATTTTTCTAGATTTGACGTACACGAATAATCTGTAGTATGTTTTAAGCTATCTAATTATGTTTTTAAGCACAAATTGTGTGCTATAACGTGCGTATTTACGGAATTTTTGTCACACGAAATATTGACAAATTAATTTTTGTGTGGTATGTTAAAATTTAGGATATTATGTATGATAATTAATGCAGTTATAAACAAAGAAGAAGAAAGAAATTTGATGATGATAAATGAGTATTCTCATATCATCGAAACTTTACCAAGAGGTAGTGTTATAAAGAAGAAATCTGGATATTACTATCTTAAATATAGAGATAATGGAAAAGTTGTTGATGAATACATAGGTAAAGATTTGGAATTTATAGCAAAGATTAAAAGTCAAATTGAATATAGAAAGCATTGTGAAAAAATGCTAAAAGAACTTAATAAAGAAAGAAAAAAAATTGTAAAAATAATGAGTCATATATAGGTAAATATGAGTAAAAAAGAATTTATGAATGTTTGTTTAGATAATTTTAGTAAATACATGCATATTGGGTATGATAATGCATTAGAGTTATTTAACGAATATGATATTTTTTCATACATAAATGAATTCTATGATGTTTTAAATGGCAGTGATTACTCATATATTAATAAAGATATTGAAATATACATTTCTTCAAAAAGACAAGGAATGGGATTGATATATAGAGATAAAAATAAAATTGAAAAAAATAAAAGTAGATAGTGGGAGGTTAAAGTGGCTAAGAAAAAAGACTTAGAAGAAATGAAACCAAGTTCATACAATGCCGACTCGATTGAAGTAAAAGAAGGACTAATTCCAGTAAGAGTTAGACCAGGTATGTATGCTGGTTCAGTTGACGAAAGAGGATTACATCAAATACTTTGGGAAATTATTGACAACTCAATTGATGAAGCATCAAATAGATATGCTAATAAAATTGACGTAGTTGTATATGAAGATGAATCTGTTTCTGTACAAGATAATGGAAGAGGAATTCCAGTAGATATCATGAAAGGACAAAATAAGCCAGCTGTAGAAATTATATTAACAAAATTACATGCTGGTGGAAAGTTTGGAAAAGGTGGATATAGCTATTCAGCAGGTTTACATGGTGTTGGTGCGAGTGTTACCAATGCATTAAGTAAATGGTTAAGAGCTGATGTATCTAGAGATAAAAAAATATATTCAATAGCTTTCCAATCATATACTGATCATAATCCAAATTTACCTAAGGGAACAGAAAGAGATCATGCAGGTGAAGTAACTATGCCACTAACAGTTACAGGAACATCAAAATCGACAGGAACGAAAATTACATTTATGCCAGATTATGATGATATTTTTGTAGATCCAAGCACAAAGGCTCCATATAGATTTAGTAATGAAATAATTGAAAAAAGATTAAGACAATATGCATATCTTAATAAAGGAGTATTGTTAACATTTACAGATAGAAGAGAAATTAGCGAAACTAGTCCTGAACCATACTATGCAGAATTCAAATCAGATACAGGTTTAGAAGATTATGTTAAATATGTTAATGATGGAACGCCAGCACCTTTAAGTGATATAGTTAGTTTTAGTGCTGAATATGATAAGGAAAATGTTGGAACGGATGGAACAACTAGTCATGAATTATTCTATCTAAATATTGCATTCCAATATAATAGTGGCTCAAGTGAAAAATTCTATAGTTTTGTTAATGGTGTTAGAACGCCAGAGCATGGAACACATGTAACAGGATTTAGAACAGCTTTCACTAAGACGATGACTAGACTTGCTAAGGATATGAATTTTTATAAGGGTAAAGAAAACCCTACAACAGGAGATGATTTTAAAGAAGGATTGTCTTGTGTAATGGAATTTAAAATGCCTAATCCAGTTTTTGAAGGACAAACAAAGGAAAAATTGGGTAGTCCAATTGCAACTACTGTTGTAAACAATATAGTTAGTGAAAAATTATATGAATATTTTTCTGCTAATAACAAGCGTAAAGTTGTCGAATTTATTTTAAAGAAGGCAACAGAAGCAGCAAGAATAAGAATTGAAACAAAGAAGAAAGAACAAATTGAAAGACAAAAAAATTCTATTTCTACAAATAATTCTTTAATAGGTAAATTTGCTTCATGCTCAGGTAAGAGTGCTGAAGAAAATGAATTATTTATCGTAGAGGGCGATTCAGCTGGTGGTTCAGCTAAACAAGGAAGAGATAGAAGAACTCAAGCAGTTTTACCACTTAAAGGTAAACCATTAAACGTTATTAAAGTATCTAACAAAGCAAGCATATATGAGAATGATGAAATAAGAACAATTATTGCTGCTCTCGGTACTGGAATTGGAAGTACATTTGATATAAATAATCTCAAATTCCATAAAGTAATTATTTTATCAGATGCAGACTATGACGGATATCATATTAGAACACTTTTACTTGCTTTCTTCTATAAATTAATGCCTGAACTAATTAAAGAAGGAAAAATATTTGTTGGAATGCCACCACTATATAAAGTAGAAAAGAAAGGTAACGTTGTATACGCATACGATGATGTCGAATTAGAAAAAGTAGTTGAAGAAATGAAAAGTAAAGGTAGTGGAGAATTGCATATCCAAAGATATAAAGGTCTTGGAGAAATGAATCCAAATCAGCTTTGGGAAACAACTCTAAATCCTAAGACTAGAATACTTACAAAAGTAGATATAGTAGATGCAGAAGAAGCAGACAATATAATTGATATATTGTTAACAGAAGGTGCTGATAAGAGAAAAGAATACATATATAAATATGCAAAGTTTAATAAAGTGGATACTTTTGCACAAAACTATGGAGGTAAGAAATAATGGCTAAAAATAATATAAATGAAAATGAAGAAATAGTTGTTGCAGCAAAGGTTTTAGAACAGCCAATTGAAAAAGCTATTCATGATTATATGATGCCATACGCTGAAAGCGTAATTTTGGATAGAGCATTACCAAGAGTTGAAGATGGATTAAAGCCTGTTCAAAGAAGAATCTTGTATACAATGCATGAATTAAATATGCGTCCAGAAGGACAATATAAAAAATCTGCAAGAATTGTCGGTGATTGTTTAGGTAAATATCATCCACATGGCGATTCATCAGTATATGATGCTATGGTTAATATGGCTCAAGATTTCGGAATGAGAAATGTATTAGTTGATGGTAACGGAAACTTTGGTTCAATAGATGGTGATCCAGCTGCAGCAATGCGTTATACAGAAGTTAAAATGGCACCACTAGCAGTTGAATTATTAAAAGATTTAGATAAAGATACAGTTAATTGGGTTAACAACTTTGATGATACTTTGCAAGAACCAGAAGTATTACCAGGACGTTTTCCTAATATTTTAGTAAACGGAGCTCAGGGAATTGCAATAGGCTTAGCTACAACTATTCCTACTCACAATTTAACAGAAGTTATTGATGGCGTTGTAGCATACATTGATAATCCCAAAATCACGCTTGAAGAACTTTTAACAATTGTTAAAGGTCCAGATTTTCCAACAGGTGGATTTGTAACGCCAGTAGATTCGTTTGAAGAAATATATAGAACGGGTAGAGGAAAAATTATGATTCGTTCTACTATAAGTATTGAAAATGAAGGCGGAAAACAAACTATTGTTGTTCATGAAATACCTTATCTAGTAAATAAAGGTAGATTACAAGTTCAAATAAAAGAAGCAAAAGAAAAAGATATTGAAAAGAACGGCAAAAATGCGTTATTAAATGGTATTACAGATATTATTGATGAATCAGATAGAAATGGAATTAGACTAGCTATAAAGCTCAAAAAAGGCGAAGATGCACAAAAGATTCTTGAGTATTTATACAAGAAAACTTCATTACAAACATCTATGTCATATAACATTATGGTTATAGCTTCTGTTCTTGTTCTACTACCTTTGATAATTGCAATTACTTCATCAATATTTCCAAGTATTAAAGAATACCCTTCTAATATGTGTGCTCTTTTTTTATTGTTATTTAAATCAAACTTAGTTCTTCTTAAAACAACATTTCTTTGATGTTCAACATAGTATCTTAGAATTGGAATTAATCCTAATTGTTGAGGCCTTCCTTCAGCTATAACCATAATGTTATATGACATAGAT
>JAIKVY010000242.1 GCA_024685275.1 Clostridia bacterium | reverse complement strand
GGCTTTTAAAAAGAATAGTCAATATTGACTACTTGGGGTATTTAAAATATAATATTAGATAGGTTTATAAGAATGGTTATAAAATAATATTTTATAAGGAGAGAAACTTTCATGGACTCAAAAAAAGAAACGGCTACGTACTTGATTAAAAAACATGGTCGTGCTCGCGTTCTCCAAATATTTTATTATACATTAGGATTGCCACTATTTTGCTTACTTGTCTATATTGGTTCTGTATCATTTATAGGCAGAGATGCATTTGCTAGTACTCAATATTATGGTTTATTAGCAGCATTAGCAATTTGGGCTGTTTTAATTATAGTAAATTTAATCGCAGCATTGATATGTAGAAGACAATTCATAGGCAGAGCAGTTATTATGGTTATTTTTACATTAATCGTAATGATTGGCGGATCTGTATTCTTTGATGTTTGGATGGAGAAGAAAATCAATGGATATAGAGATGAATATGCTAGACTTGTATATGAAATTGATGAAGAAGAGCCTATTTATCATGATGGACAATTAATGTATCTACAAGTAGAAAATGGACAAGATGAAGAGGGAAATCCTATTTATCAAAAAGAATATCTTAATACAATTTACAAAGATATCGATATTCCAACATACAAAAAACAAATAGCAAACTATGTTCCTTGGTCATCAGTTAGTGGATATACTAAGAAATTTAATAATACAGTTGATACATTTAGTAGAATATATAATGTGTCATGGGAATCTTCAGTAAAGGGAAAAGAAAATACTGATGGAACTCCATACGTTTATGCATTGGAAAGAACAGTATACGATGAAGAAGCTGGAGAAGATGTTACATATCAAGAATCTTGGTTCGGTGAAACTGGAAAAGTATATAAACAAAACGGTTTATATGGTGATGGATATATCTTCAGCGTTAAAGTAGCAAATAATATCTTAATTAGATATAACGAAATTCAAAGAGAATATAAAAGACAAGGAAAAGATGTTGATGCTTTAACAGACGCTGCTTTAGTTGCTGCAAGCACTTCATCAGAATATATTAATTACAAGAGTTCAGATGAATATGTAGCTGCTCAAAACGCAGGAACATTAGATAAATACTGTATTACAACTAGTAGATTAAATGATATTATTCATGCTCTTGGAATCGGAATCAAAGATGAATTAATCCCATTACTTCAATCATCTTCAATTCAAAAAGTATTATCAATGGTTGGTTATTCAGATCTTGTTAATGGAATAATAGAAGATGTTCCTTGGACAAACCTAACAGTATCTGGTTTAATTAATGTTATTAAAGGTATAGCTGGAGAAAGTTTTAGTTTCACTGAAGCGGATATATTGAATTTAATTGGTGGATACTCAAATTATGAAGTTAGTACAGTTTTACCAGTTATGTACTTTATTAAAGATGAAACATTAAGAGAATATGCATATGCTAGATATTATGCAAAAGTTCATGGAGCAAATATTGGTAGCATATTGGTTGCTGAAAAAGGTGGCAAAATTGGTTGTGTAACATTATCTTCAAGTGGATATGATGCTGATCAATTTGCTTTCACATTAAATCAAAGTTATTTATTAAAAGTTCAATCAGAATACATTCCAACATTCTATCCATTCTTCGCTACTAGAAGATATGCGCTAATTATGGGTGGTATTGTTGCGTTCTTGTTTGTTGCTATGTATCATGCTAAGATGCGTTCATACATCACAAGAAAGAAATTAGAATTCTTAGCAGGAGGTACTAGATAATGAAGAAAGTTTTAACAGTATTTTTACATATATTACTCTTTCCTGCATTGTTAGGTGTTGTTCTATGGTTTAACTGGGACGTTATATATAACCAAACAAAGAATTACGGGATTTTCCCTTATGTAGGATTAATAGTCGCTGCATTATGTTGTATTGTTTACTATATTGTATACGCAATAGTTACTCGCAAGAGAAAAAATGCACCAACTAAAAAGACTAAATCTCGTCAAACTAAAAAATTATGTGCAACAATCGCTATTATGATGTGCGGATTATGGATGGTTGTTGATATTGTTTTACCAGATATTTTATCAGATTTAACAAGTAGCACAGTTTATTACGAAGATTTAACTGATGATTGGAATACAAGATTTTCAGTAAATAAACAATTATTAAATGACTTTGTAGAATTAAGTTATAATGCAGGTGTTTTACCAAAAGTTGAAACAACTGATGAAGATGGTAATCCTACTTATATGAACGATGAAGATGCAATAGCATATTATCAAAGTAAGGGTATAAAAGAAAATTTACCTGAATTAAGTGAAAATGAATATTATCAAAACATTGATACGTTATTTACTATCCAATTCCAAAACATGGATGCTAAGGGATATTCAGCATTTAGACATCCTTGGATTGATTTTGCAACAAGTGACAGATTAACAATTCCATGTATTATTCACTTATTGTTAGATGATATGCCAATTAACCAAGAAAAGGTTAAAAAGCTTAAAGAAGAACCATACGTAAAAACTGAAACAAAAGTTGTAGATGGTGAAGAAGTTACTGAAGTAACAGAAGTTATGTTTGTTGTTTGTGATAAGAATACAAAAGAAATAAGACTTGAAAATGTAAGCTGGTCAGTATTAGACATGTTAGGTGAAGATACTTCTGTTATGGATCTTGCTACTCTTGATGTTGAATTATTACAAAATAAGACAATATTAGGTATGTTAATAAAGCCAGCAGAACTTATTTTTGAACGTTTATCTAATATATTAGAATCAGAAGATTTATTGAATTATAGAATAGTTGTTAAATTATCTACAGGCGGAGAAGTATATCCAGATATGAAGACAGTTTTAACACTCGGAACAATGGATGAAGTTAGAGGTGTAATGGGATATCAAAATATGGCATGGCTTGATTCAAATGGATTATTATATGCTGTTGCTTCTGTATTCTCTTTAAGATATATCTTCTTGATCTTTGCTGCATATGGCGTTTTAATTAATATTTTAATTGGATTATGCAGAGGTGCTGGAAAAGAAGAAAAAGAAGAAAGAAGAATTCTTGAAAATTTACCAACAAGAAGAATTGCTACAAAAATTCCTGAAGATGATACATATCCAAAAGTATCTGGACCAAATGCAGTAATTCGTGAAAATTATTATGGTTCTCAATATATAAAATAAAGAGATAATGATAATTAATTTACAAGTAAAAGCGAGCAGAATGTTGCTCGCTTTATACTTATATAATGTAATAAAGTATTGTAAAAAGTACATGTGTAAATTTAGGCCTACTTTTACTAAAATGGAATAAATTCGCATATGCAAGACATTCCACAAATTTTGGCATTTTCAATATATAAAATTTTATATACTTATAATTAATTAACGTTTAATAATTTATTCTTAACTATTTGTATAAAATTATATAGTGGACGTGATTAGCATATTAGCAATAAATATCTTATTTCAATATTACTGATAATTTGGTTCCATCAAATTTGTCACCCCAACCACGGAATTGATCTATTGTGGAAAAAGCAACATCTTTTACATCTGGTATAGGTGCATTGTTGTCTTTTAATATCTTGATGGTTTCAAAAATAATATTAATTGATTCAATGCCTGGTTTTTGAACACCAGTACCTTCAAAAACGTAAGCTTGATCTTTTAATAACTCGAATAATTCATCGATATCAGAGCCTAAAGTTGAAATCGTTGGTTTCATTTTGTCGTATAATTCTTTTGATACATCATGCCATATTTGTTTTTCATATGAATCAAATTCCATAAAATATGAAGGAGACAATTCGATTACATAACCAACAAATTTATCCCAAAACATACCATTTGTAGCTGGCCATAATAATTTCATTAATTCTTGAAAATTATTATCAGGATACTTCGTTAATAAATATCTTTCTAAACACATTAATTGATAAGCTAGCCTTCCATTCATTGAAATATTATAAAAATCTTTTTTAATCATTTTTTAATCCTCCCAACCTGTATTATTCTTTTTTATTTTACCTTTGAATGCATAAGTACAATTTACACAAGAGTATTTAGGCACTATTTTACCATTTTTTACATTTTTTCTCGTAGTACTAAGTGTTGTTAAATGTAGATTTTCAATTTTTGCTCCATCATTTAAAGCATTATTAATTGCATCAACCTCAGAACAATGTCCGACTGGATAACTATTTAAACTAGTTTTTGGAAGTAAACCTTCATGGGTTTTATCGCCAAATATTATAGCATTTTTTGGGGTATTATGCAATGCAATTCCACCATTCATACCATAATAAACTTTTCCAGTTGTTTCATCCACAGCAACAGTTACTGTATTAATTCTATTTTTCTCATCTGTTGTTCCGTGTTCAAAAATGCTCTTAGCATAATTGAAAGCTTTTTGTTTTTGAGTGGATAATAACATGACTCTTGCCTTATGTTCGCCATTGGTACCAGAATATAAGTTACTAAAACTTTTTGACATTTTTATTACCTCCTTTGAAACT
>JAIKVY010000234.1 GCA_024685275.1 Clostridia bacterium | reverse complement strand
ACTGATTACGATAAACTGGATTATCAAAATGTAAATCTCTTGGAGGTCTCTTTAGTGTAATAATATTCTTGTGTTCCATATTAACCTCCTAATTATAATGTACTCATCCTTTGTGTATGATGAGAAA
This sequence comes from Clostridia bacterium, assembly GCA_024685275.1. Taxonomy (GTDB): domain Bacteria; phylum Bacillota; class Clostridia; order Christensenellales; family DTU072; genus CAG-1782. The sequence continues at coordinate 2,478 of JAIKVY010000234.1, read as the reverse complement.
ATATGTAACTATTCTCTCACCATATGTTTAAACTTATTTAAATCTAACTTATTTAAATCTTATTTACTAAATTTATCGTAAAAAGGTTTAAATTTCCCATCTTTCCCAACAATTGGGTTTTTTTTAGTACTTTTTTCTAATATACTAAAAACAATTTTCTTGAATTTACCTTTGAATTCATTTTCATTTAATACATCATAAAATAATTGAGAAACTTCATCAGGTTTTAAGTGATATGCTCCACATCCGAAAGCGCCCAAAACTAAAGAATCATGATTATTAAATAACCCAATTCTAAAGATTGTACGTATTTTATTTTTTTCAATTTCTAAACCTTCATTATTTAAACTACCATCTACGGTAAAATAACAAAGTTCATTTTTGGTAGAAAAATTTTCTTCTCGATAAGCTAAAGAAGCAACTGTAATAATAGATACTTTAAATGGTTCTTCACGCAAAGAATAATTTTTATCAATATTATTTCTAAAAACTGTAACACCAGGTGAATAAATACCACCATAATTGATATCAAGAGGATATCCATCAGGTTTGATTACATTTGTTTTTTCTGCATATGATTCATATGCTGCTCTAATATGTTTATATTTAGGATTTCCAAATTGATATAACGATTGAGATAATGTTGAACTCTGTGCAAGTGTTTCTTCTTGTGCATGAGCACCCATATGATATCCACCACATGGAGATGTTCGCGATGCAAGATTAAGAATAGCTGGATTAAAACCATCATTTTGTAATTCATTTGCTACATCAACACAATCTTTATTTATGCAATCAAAAACAGTATCATAATTATTACTACTTTCTACTACAAAACAATCTTTATATATTTTAGTGTTATTAATTAAATCACTTCTATTCCCCAATAAATCATCATCCCATTTATTAAACATTTCAGCATTAGTTTTAAATACTAATTTTCTAGCATCACTATATTTAAATCTACCACCAAACTTAATTGTTGCAGCAATTACATCTTCATCTGTTATATATTTAAAACTATTAGGATCAATTTTATTTAAAATATTATATGGTTCCTCAATCATTAAATTTTTATAATTTTCACCATTAAAATATAATTCACGAATTTTTGTAGCTGATACATCAAGATTATCTTCATCATTTTGTAGTTTCATTATACGTTCTTTATGATCCGTTAAGAATACACTTTTATCAATAACTTTATCAATATCAATATCACTTCTACAACTAACAATTAGTTTTACATTATTAAATAATTCATCAACATTTTTCCAATTAGGAATGCTTTTAAGTTTATCTGCACCACATAAATAATATAATTCACATCCAGGATATTCTTTAATTATTTTTCTTAATGTTTTTTCAGTTGAAGGAGAAGCTCCACCCAATTCAAAACCCCAAAATTTCATCTTTTTATCGGGTATACTACTAATCATTTCTTTACGTGTTTCATTATCTAAAATAAACAATTTTTCTGTTGTGGAATGTTTCTTTACGATATACTTCTTACGTAAATAATTTACATCTGTTGCTACGAACAACCCTAAATCTCCATTAATATACTTTAATGCACTATCCATAATACTGTAATGTGCTTTAGTAATTGGATTAAACGAACCAGTTAAAACAACAATTTTCATATAATTACCCCCAAATTTAAAGTGTTTTATTATATACTATTGAATATCGCTTTGTATATAAGTTTTCTTGTGGAATATAAAAAATTTTATCAAAAATTAATAATTACTATAAATCGTACCAAATTTAGTACACATCTATCTATCCTTTTTTGTGAAAGTAATTAAGTATGTATTTATATCTACTGATTAAATTATTAAATCATATTGTACAGAATCAATGTATATATCATTAATTTTTTTATCGTAAGGTAATTTCCCCATTAACTCAAAGCCACATTTTTTTAGAAGCGAAATTGATGCTATATTTTCAGTACTAGTTCTGGCTTCAATGCATTTTATATTTAAATATTCTTCGGCATAAACACCTACTCTTATTGTCTCTTCTAATACCTTTAATTCTTTATTTTTGGCTACTTCTATTATTCTAGTTAAAGCCTCTTTTGCATATCCGTATTTTCTATATGTAGGAAAAATATAGTATTCAATGTTATACACACAATCACTACGAAGTAAATCAAGCGCTATTGAACCAATATACTCATTTGTATCTTTTTCAATTAAAGCAAAAGAAAGTGGACGAATCTCTTGGTTACAGTATTTTAGATCATCTAAATCAAATTCTCTTCCATAATAAGTTTCAAACTCGTCATGATTATTTTCAAAAAATGATATATATTTATTATTTAGTTCAGAATCATATGGTATAATCAACAATCTAGGAGAATCAAACAGGTTATTTATATTTTTTTTATGTTGATAACGATAGTAACGTTCCCAATATTTTTTACATTCTTGAGCATAGAATTCCTTAATACTATTTATAAATTTCAATTCA
>JAIKVY010000221.1 GCA_024685275.1 Clostridia bacterium | reverse complement strand
TTATCAAGTACCCGTTTTGGCGCATGACCTATGCCAATGAGAATGCAACCTATATTTGCATCAACTACGGCGAGGCTATTTGCCCCGACCAAATTCAAGAGAGATCTATTTGTATAGATGCAGATATAGCCGAATTTTTACGAAGCATAAAGAGGTGAAATATGTGAACGTCAAAAATTAACATTCTCCCATAATATCTAGAAATATATTAACCTCTAAGAAAAAAGTAGGAGGTTAATATGCAAGGTAAAAAATATTACACAGATCAAGAGCGATTCGAGTTTTGTAGACTCTTTTTAAAATCAGGAAAAATAAAAACTGAATTTTGTAGAGAGTATGGGTTAAACTATTCAACATTTAGTGATTGGCTTAGTGCGTATAGAAACATTAGTGGTAAATTCATTAATGTAAATAATGTTGCTAATAATCCAAATGAAATAGTTAGTGATGATGACTACGTTGTAAATATTTTAAGTGAAAAAGAAATGAAACTAAAATCATCACATTTTTCTAGATTTGATCATAGTGTTGTAGTGATAGAAGTAAGAGGTATAAAAATAACGACATCTCTAGAACAAGCTGAAAGAATACTTGGGAGGTTACTGTGATAGAATTTAAGAATTGTAAAAATATATATTTGTATTCAACAAAGATTGATATGAGATTCGGATTGCATAAGATACAAATGCTTGTTGCAATGAATTTTAAAGAAGAAGAAATAAAAAATTCAGCATTTGTATTTTGCAATAAGACTAATGCACAAATCAAAATTTACTACGAAGATGAATATGGCGTTTGGCTATTACAAAATAGATTGGATGATAAAAAGTTTAAATATCCAATATTAAATAATTCAAGAACGATTACAAAGAAAGAATTTGAATTAATATGTAAAGGATTAGAAATAATAGAATCTGAAGGGTATAAAGATACAAAAAATAAGGATTACTTTTAGGGTTCAAAATAAGTAAAAATTGATACCTAAAAAATTTTTAGTCAATATATTAATATATTGACTAATTTCTCATTTTTGTATATACTTAATACATGGATATTAATGAATTGCTTAAACAATTACAAGAAGCTAATAATTTAATAAATAAGTTAAAATCAGATAATGATGCACTAGCATCTGAAAACAATTCTTTAAACGAACAAAACACGTTTTTACATAAAGAACTTGAAAATAAAAATATAATAATCTCTAAACAAGATAGCAAAATTCAGTCTCAAATTGATGAAATTAATAAATTGAATATTGAAATGTATAAAGTTAATTCTGAACTTAATTCAGTTGTTTCTCAATTAAATGCGTACAAAGAGAAATACGATATCGTTAGAATTAAACAATTCATTTCTCAAAATGAAAAAATTGAAAATATCATAATTAACGAACCTGAACATATTAAAAAAACCGAATCTTTAAAAAGAAAATCTAACCTAGGTAAAAAATATAAAAAACAAAATATAGATTTTGAAAAATATGTTGAAAAAACTATTTACCTTGCACCTAATGAAGATGTTTGCCCTAGTTGTGGTGAAAAATTAGTTGTAGCTTCTGAAAAAGTTAGATATGTTGTTAACGTTGAACCTGCTAAAATTAGCGTTGTTAAATATGTTAAACAATCTAAAAAATGCCCTAATTGTAATAACAAAGATCATATAATATATTACCCTCTTTGTAATGATAACTTGAGAGGAACTATCCTTTCTCCTTCTCTTGGCGCATATGTCTTGTATAACAAATATGAACTGGGTATTCCTTTTGAACATCTATCTAAACACTTTTCTAATCACTTGGGCTTTAATATTAGTAAAGAAAATTTGTCGAATTACTCAATTAAATTAGCTAATATCCTTTCTCCAATTTTTGATAGATTAAAAAATGATTTAATTAACTCTAATTCTCACGTGATTCATAGCGATGAAACAACGTTAGTCGTTTCTAATAAGGGTAATGATTCCCCTAATGATAGGAAGAAAAGCTATGTGTATTCTTACTCATCTAGTTTCTTCGATTCTCATCAAATTAGAATATATGATTTTCATGAATCTAGATCTATTGATCCTACTCAAAAATTACTTGAAAACTTTGTTGGTGTTGTAATCTGTGATGCTTTCTCTGGATATGATAAACTAACTAAATCTAACCCTAATATTAAATTGCAGCGATGCTGGGCTCATGTTAGAAGACGTTTCATTGATATCGTTAAATCTCTTCCTGTTGATAAACGCAAAACTTCTGTTGCTTTTAAAATAGTTGAGTGTATTAGCTCTATGTTTAAAGAAGAAGCTAAACTTAAACAAAACAAAAAATTAACTATTGATTTGATTTTGAAGACTAGACAATCATTTCTTCCTATTAAAAATCAACTTTACAAATATATCTTTGAATCTAATCCAGCTAAAAATTCAGCTCTCTTTGATGCAATTAAATATGCTAAAGGTTGTTGGGATGATTTATTTACTTTCATTGATAATCCTTTTGTTGAAATGACTAACAATACCGCTGAAAGAGCTATTAAACCTTTTGTTATTCAAAGAAAAGTTTTTCAAACCGCTGGTTCATATGCTGGTGCTAGGTATTCTACTAAATTATTCTCAATAATTCAAACTTGCTTGATTAATAATATTGATGTGGAAAAGTATCTGGCTTACGTAATTGAAAATATTGATAAAGAAAAAATTGATGATCTTTTACCTTACAGTAAAAGTATGGAAATTTTTAAACTTAAAAAACTCTCGTGTTAAAATTTTAATTAAAAATAGGGTTTTTCATTAATTTTGAGATATGTAAATTTTTGACGTTCACTGAAATATTGATTTTGTGAAAATAATTACGGGCAAAGTGTTAGCTAAAATGGAAGGGTTAGCCAAAAGTAGGGCGTGCTTATTTAATGAGTACGCCTTATTTTTTTATTTAAGTTATATTGTTATAAATACCAAGCTGGAATTAGCAATATGTTTTCTCTTAACATTCCGGGTTGAGGGCAAAGACATACGATGGCGCCCATGCCTCTCTTTTTATCTTCTATTTTGTCAAGTACGGTAAATGCGGCTGTTTCATCGGCGGACACCTGAGAGTTCTGCTTGATTTCGATAGGATACAAAACGCCGTTTTCTTCGATGATAAGATCTATCTCGCTTTCTATTTCTTTTTCCGCACCGTCTTTTTTGACGATCTTTTTATCTTTACCTCTATAATAAGAAACGCAATACCGATAATCGATACCCCTGTTGGAGTACGATTTGATGATCTCGGATATAACGAAGGTCTCGAATATATGACCGCTCATTGCACCCATAGCAAGGGTTTCCGGGGTGAGCCATCTTGTGAGATACGAGGCGAGACCTGTATCTCTGAAATAGAGTTTAGGCGTTTTGATCGCTCGATTCAGGACGGAATTGGAATACGGTTCGAGCAAATAAACGATCCCGGACGCTTCCAGTATATTCATCCAGTTTTTGACCGTGGTCTGATCTTTCCCTATCTCACTTGCGATATTGGCATAATTGACCATTTGTCCGGTTCTTGCCGCCGCCGCGACCATAAACCGACGGAAATCATCTAAATTTTGTACCGCCGACAATTGCCTGACGTCTCTTTCTAGATAAGTCTTTACGTAGCTTGCATAATAAGACGACCATTCGATATCTTTGTCCTGTAACTCGGGATATCCGCCCCTGTGAATGATCGACCAGATATCACTTACCGGTTTTGCCGTTTTGTTTCTCTTTTCGAGATATTCCATAGTGGGAACGAAAGGCTCGTTAAAAGCGTCCTTTGTGATCTCTCGAAGCGATAGTCCCGCAAGCTCAATAATACTTACACGCCCGGCAAGAGACTCGGAAGCGCTTTTCATAAGTTCAAAAGGCTGGGAGCCGGATAGACAGAATAATCCTTTTTTGCTTTCCTCATCGCACTTTATTTTGATATATCTGAACAACTCCGGTACTCTTTGAACCTCGTCATAAACGACAGGGGGAGGGTTCAGCATCATAAACATGTTTGCGTTTTGCTTGGCTTGGTCTTCGATAAAAGGATCATCGAACGAAACGTATTTTTTCTCGGGAAAAAGATTTTTTAACAACGTCGATTTCCCGGTCTGTCTCGCTCCTGTGATAAGAACACACTTGAACGTCTTATCGGACTTTTTAATAACATCTTCTATGCTGCGTTTGATATAATCCATTCTTGGCTCCTGACTAATATGGAATCATTTTCGAGATTAACCATATTTTAGCATCTTTCGGTTGGCTTGTCAAGTAGGGAGTAAAATTTATCTATAAAACATCATTGTATCATTTGAGGCATATAAAGTTTGAGAAACTGATTAGTTGCATCTTTTAGGGTGTTTTCCGAGTAATTAATTGCACTTTTTTCGGGTATATTTTCTTCTAAATTAACTCGGAAATAACTGAGTCGGGAGAAACCGAGTAGAAAATTTATTTTATACTTTTGTATTACATTCAAATTTTCTTTAAGACATAATACAAATTCAGCGAAAAGTCTGACAAAGTTGCTAGTTTTCGCTTAATATAAGGTAAAAATAGGGCGATAATCAGCGAAAAGTAGGTAAAATTATGAGTTTTCGCTTGTTTTCCCTTTAGCGATGTTGTATAATATAAACAATAAAGCGAGGTGTTATATGAAAATTATTGGAAGAGAAAAAGAATATTCTAAATTGCAAACCATTTATGATTCATGCAAACCTGAACTTGTTGTTGTTAAAGGAAGGCGCAGAATCGGAAAAACTTATTTGGTAAATAATACTTTTGAAAACAAATTTTCTTTTAAACATACTGGAATGTCACCAATTGATATGGGCGAAAATAAAAATTCTAAAATTGAACAACAACTTGATAGTTTTTATCTTTCATTGAGAAAATATGGGTATAAAGGAAAGAAACCAACTAACTGGTTAGATGCTTTCTTTTTATTAGAAAATTTACTTGAATCTAAAAATGATGGAACAAGACAAGTTGTTTTTATTGATGAACTCCCATGGCTTGATACTCCAAAATCTGGTTTCATTAGTTCGTTTGAGCATTTTTGGAATAATTGGGGTTCTACACAAGAAAATCTCATGTTGATCGTTTGTGGTAGTTCTAATTCTTGGATTAATGATAATCTTCTTAATAATTATGGTGGTTTATACAATAGAATAACGCAGATTATTGATTTAAAGCCTTTTAATTTGAGAGAAACAAAAGAATTTTTTGCCTATAAAGATATTGTTATATCTGATTATGATATTGTGCATAGTTATATGATTTTTGGTGGAATACCTTTTTATCTTGATCAACTTAATAGATCATTATCGTTAACAGAAAATGTCAACGAACTCTTTTTCTCGAAAAATTCGGTATTACGTAATGAATTTGATCATCTTTTCAAATCTATATTCAAAAACCCTGAAGAAATCAAAAAAATAGTATTAGCTCTCTCTAAAAAACGTATTGGAGTGACAAAAAAAGAAATCACAGAATATACCTCAATTAGTGATGGTGGTAGCTTATCATCCTTTCTACAATCACTTATCGCAAGTAATATTATTATAAAATATGTTCCATTTGGAAAAAATAAGAATGAAAATTATTATAAACTAATCGATCCATTTTGTTTATTTTATACATATTTCGTCAATAAAAATGATTCATTGGATAATACTTTTTGGCAAGATAATATATTAAGTCAAAGTGTTATTTCTTGGCGTGGTTTTGCTTTTGAAAATGTATGTTTCTATCATATAGAAGAAATAAAGGATTGTCTAAAAATTGGTGGATTAACAACTAAAACTAGTGGTTTTTGTTATGAGGCAAATGAAAATGCAACAGGAGGTCAAGTCGATCTTTTAATTATAAGAAACGATAACATAGTCGACATGTGCGAACTTAAGTTTTATGGGAATCGTTATACTGTCTCATCAAGTGATATAGAAAAAATCAAAAATAGAGAAGTAAAAGTAGTTGGATCACTATCTCCTAAGTATGCCGTTCATCATATTTTAATTACAACCTATGGAGTAACTAAAAATGAATATTCGAACTATTTCCAAAAAATAATCACTATTGGAGATTTGTTATAAAGAAAGAAGTCTTTTTTCATTATCATTATTATTGTTAACAAATATATCTGTGTTATAACGCAATTTCATAGAATGTTTTATTCTCAATGCATCAATCATAATAAATATTGGTAATAGAGTTTTATTTCTTGCTCACTTTTACTGAATTTCTTGCTCACATGCGCTATAATGCAATCAAATTATTGAGGTAAAAAATGGATTTAAAGTATTTGCAAGAATTATTATAATATGATTACGAAAAAGAATGGTTAGAATTTAAGAAAAATTGGTTTGAACCAAATGAACTTGGAGAATATATTTCAGCACTCTCCAATTCTGCAGCAGAATTCGGCAAGCGATTTGCTTACTTTATTTGGGGAATTACTGACGAAAATCACAAAATTGCTGGCACAAAATTTAACCCAGATAGAAACGTAAATAATGAATCTTTGTCGCATTATCTTGCAAGACAAATATATCCATATATTAATTTTCAGTTTGAAGAGATGATTGTTGAAGGGAAACGTCTTGTTATTTTACATATTCCAGCGGCGCAAAGTGGTCCAACTGAATTTAATAAAGAACGCTACATTCGTATTGGTTCAAGCAAAGAATTGTTAAGGAAATATCAACAAAAAGAAGCTGTGCTATGGGTAAAACTTCAAAATATAGAGAAAACAATTATTACCACAGAAGCGCCTAAACAAAAACTAACATTCTCAAAATTATTAGTTTACTATATGGCAAAGGGCTTGGAGTTGAAAGAAACAACGTTTGCAGACAATCTTAATTTTTATGTGCCTAATACAAAAAAATATAATCTTCTTGCTTTTCTTATGGCGGATGAAAATGATGTGACCATTCGTGTTTCAATTTTTAGTGGAAAGCAGAAAACAGACAATTTATATTCAATTAAAGATTTTGGACACCAATGTATTTTGTATTCAATTGATCAAATCTTATATTATTTTGAGGCAATCAATATTATCCAAGTGGACGAAAGAAATAGAATTGTTGAAAGAAGGGATATTCCTTTATTTGATAACAAATCATTACGAGAAGCTGTTTTAAATGCTTTTATTCATAATGATTGGTTACAACTAAATGCACCTATGTTTTCCGTGTATTCTGATCGGATAGATATTTTATCATATGGGGGATTGCCATACGGACAAACGATAGAAGGTTTTTATGAAGGAAAGAGTCAACCAAGAATTCGTGAGCTTGCAGAGATATTTTTACAACTACGTATTAGTGAATGTTCTGGACGAGGCGTTTCTAAAATTATTGAAAACTATGGAAAAGATGCTTTTGAAATTAAAGAAGATTATATAAAAGTTTCTTTGAAGTTCAATTGGATAAATATTTTGAGTTATCACATAGAACAATCTAACGAATCGGATAAATCATCATTTAAAATTAGAAAAAGCACTTCAATTATGGAGCAGATTGTAATAGAAATGTTAAATAATCCTAATATCAAAACAAAAGAACTAATGATTATTTTGCACTTAGGTAAAACTTCTGTTCAAAAATATATTCGTATATTAACAGAACAAGGTAGAATAAAACATGTTGGTTCAACTAAAGCAGGTTTTTGGCAGGTGTTATAAATTCTATATCAATGTGTTAATAAGTGGTACTACAATAATATTTTCAAAAAGGGGAAAATATAGTATACTTTTCTCGATATAGAATAAGTTGGCAATATATATGAAACATGTAATGACAGAAAAAAGTAAACGAAGAATAATAATATTTTCAAGGGTTGTTAGAGGTATAGCTTTGTGTGTTGCTATATTCTTCTCTACATTGTTACTTGGAAGAGTGGGTGTAGACAACGTTGAAGAATTAGATTTACAAAAAGCAGGAATCACTTTTGCTGTCGCTATGTTAGTGATTGCATTACATGAAATATTTGCTTCTATACAAGGAAAGTTGGAAGAGAAAAAATTGCCATATGCTCATTTGATTTATGCAGCATTCTATATAATAGCTGGAGTGGTAGCATTTTTTAAAAGATTGTCATCAAATATTCTTATAATATCAGGAATGTTATTTTTATTAGTTCCTATTGTTAAGAGGATAATCTCAATTATTAGAAACCACAAGAAACAAAATGTTATATTAAATTCAATAATGCTTATTATACATATATTGATATTCTTGGTCGAGTTAGCATGTTTTGGATTAGATGGAGAGTTACAAGAAGTCATAGTAGCGATTATAGTAGGATTTGTTTTATTATTTACCTGTTTAATAAACATTGGACTTATTGTCTTTTCAAATCTAAAAATAGAATTATTAAAGAAGATTATTCGTAAAACATATGCTGGAGAAATATTATCTGGATTACTTTTATTTATAATATCTTTTTCTTTAGCATTTATGATGCTTGAAAGCAGTATGAATTCATTTTTTGACGCAATATGGTATTGTTTTGCAATAATTACAACAATAGGATTTGGAGATTTTGCTGCAACAACAGTTCTTGGTCGTATTCTTTCAATAATATTAGGCATATATGGAATAGTAGTAGTTTCGATTATAACTTCTATTATTGTTAACTTCTATAACGAAGTAAAAACAATCCGAGACGACGAAGAAGTTGAATCAGAGTCTCTAATAGAAGATGATAACATCATTAAAAATGATGATTCTTCATCAAATACCGAATCAACCAATTCAAATGATGAAAGCATTTCGAACGAAGAATCTCTATCAAGTGAAGATTCAACACAAAATAATTTAATCACACATGATGATAATAGCATTAACGATTAATCTATATAAAAAGCAAGATTAACATAATACTAAATATCCACAAAAAAATTTAAAAAAATACATATAAAATTTGGACAAATTAGCCAAAAATTTTCCTATATAATTAGAGGGGCTTCAAAATTTTCTAAAATAAAAACACATAAAAATGCAAATTTTAGGCTTTAACCAAGTTTTTAACAAATAAGTAAACAATATAGAATATTTGTTGACTTTTATATTCATTAAATAATAAAATTTAAAAAACCAAAATTTTTCGGTTCTTTTGTATTATAAAAAAATAAAAAGCTGGAGGAAAATATGACAAAAAAACAAACTAATCGTTTGTCAATAATACTAGTAGCAGTATTAGTAGTAATGCTCAGTTTAGTAACATTGACAACGCTTACTGTTTCGAATGACGCAGCAAGTGCTGTTGCGTACGTCAATACGGCAGATATTGCTGATGGGACCATCCTGACGGATTTGGAATATGGCATTACTGCGGGCAATTATCTTTATGCCTTAACAGGCAATGAAGACTGGGGACTTACGAAGATAATCGATATAAAAACCAGTTTTGACGGAAGCATTAGTGCCGTTTTGTATGGAGCTACGTATAGTGAATATGATAGTGAATATAGTAAAGGGGATCGTATTTCCGGCTACGAAGGTATGTCCGTGGATTATATGGATGGAGACGATTCAGATTTTGTCCTTGAATATGGTGCCCACTATGTGGTTGAACTAGATTGGCAGAACGCTAGCGAAATAGCGGATGGTTACGCAAACATACTTTTACATGTTAACCACAAGAAGAGTGTTACTGCAGATGCGTCTACGATGGTAGATGTTTCGGTCTATTATGGCGAAGTCGAGGATGAGATGTGGTATGATGATTGGCTTAATAAAGCTAAGCCGACAGATGATGTATCTGTTAAATGGTCTTATGATGGGGGAGTTTTAACGAAAGCTACACACGTTGGT
>JAIKVY010000197.1 GCA_024685275.1 Clostridia bacterium | reverse complement strand
AGGTAAGAAGAAAACAGAATAATTTTGATGAAGAAATATAAATTAGTTATCTTAATATTTTGTGTTTTTTTAGTCTTATTATGTTCATGTGGTAAGACAACTACGCAAGAATTAAAACCGAGTGAAACATCAATATTTGTGCAAATAGATAATGAATATGATCTATCTTCACTATTTGAAGCATCATGGGCTAAACAAGTGGCCTTTTCAACAAATGATACACATTTAATTTCACTTAACGGATCAAAAGTATTAGGGAAAAAGGAAGGTGTTGCAGAAGTATTTGCAATATATTCAAATTCTTTTTGTTCAATAACGGTAAATGTAGTTAAAAATCAAGAAGATGTACCTGGATTAGCATATGTAACCGATACATATGTTGTATATAATGGGAAAGAACAATTTATTGATATAAATAATGTTCCAATCAATTCAACGATAAAATATTATTCAAACGGAAAAGAATTTAAAGGTGCTACAAATGTTGGAGAATATGTAATATCTGTTAAAGTTTTTGATAGCAATGGGAAAGAATTATCATTATCAAAAGATACTGCTACATTATGTATTTCAAAAGCTACATATGATTTAGATGTTAGATTTTCTAAATATTCATTTGTATATGATGGACAAGAAAAAGAAGTAACTCTTTTAGGCGATTTACCTGAAGGAATGCAAGTGACATTAGTAAATAACAAACATACTGAAGTTGGCGAATACATAGTAAGAGCAGATTTTAATAACCCAAACCCAGATAATTACTATGATTGTGATAGCAAAATTGTAAATATGGTTATATCTAGAAAATTTGTATATTTAAAGGATTATAACTTTGAAGATAAGACTGTTGTATATAATGCTGATTATCAAACAATAAACTTAGATAAAAATATAGATGGTGTAGATAGTATTAGATTTTACACATTTGAAAATGATGAATTTGTAAAAGTGAATCAAGAACCACATTACATTGATAGTGGAGAATATATATATGGAATAAGCATTGATCTAGATGAAGAAAGATATAATAATTATCAATATGTTGCCTATTCAGAAAACATTGAATTTGAAAAACTCTCTGATAATCAATATAGCTCAAATATTGTCAGTGTAAAGTTTAAAATTACAAAAGCTACATTAGTTGATACTTCAAAATTAGAATTAGTTGATGTAGATGGGAATTCTACTACTAGCATAAATTATAAAGATAGAATAAAAACTCCTTGGGATAATTTAGATAATTATGATTATGAATTCGTAATAACAGGTTCTTTATCAACAGGAATAAAGAATGAATTCGATAACAAGATTTCAATAGAGTACTTCAAGACAAATAATTTTGTAAAGAACGAATATGATAATTATAACTATGGTTCATATATAGTTGGTGCAGCATATAGAATAGATGCTGACTATGAAAAAAATTATGAAAAAGTAAATGATTTAACATTAAGTTTTGAAATTAAAAAGATTCATTACAATCTAGAAAATGCTAGTTTTGTATATAATAAATCCAAAGTTGAATATGATAAGGATGTTAATTATGAAAATGAAATGGGAGTAACAGGTGTTAATGATGTAAATATTAGTATTAGATACTTCTTTTATAAAGATAATGGAGCTTACATATATAGAGATTTAGACAATATAAAAAATGTAGGTTCTTATTCAATATTTGCAAGTTTTGAAATACTTAATGATAAAGATAATTACTATACAATTCCAGACATGTATCAAAGATATGCAAATAGTGATAGTCAGTTATTTGTAATAGAAAAGAAAAAGATTACTTTATCAGAAATAACATTTGCAGATTTAACTAAAACATATGATGGCGTTGAATGTTCAATTAATGCCACAGGAAACACAAATGAAGATGTTACCATATCATATACTATAAATGGAATAGAAGGTAATAGCGTTACTAATGCTGGAACGTATAGCGTTAAAGCATATTTTAAATACAAAGATTATGAAAACAGTAATGTTAGTTTCACAATTAATGATTTAACAGGAAACACACTTACAGCAACATTAACAATTCAAAAAGCAACATACACAAAAGAATA
>JAIKVY010000176.1 GCA_024685275.1 Clostridia bacterium | reverse complement strand
TGGATATCAAATGGATTTAAATTAACAAAGAAATAAAAATATTCAGTGTAAAAGTTCATAAAAATTGTACTATTTTGGAAAATATTGCTTTGATTTCCAAAACTCTTAATTTTCTAGTCAAATCTCATATTCTAGAATTATTCTTTACCAAGGATGTGCTCTACCGACTGAGCCATATCAGCATATTTAGTTTTTTGTGCCCCCGTAGCAAACACACGATTCTCGAATAATCTTCATTACCAAGGATAAACACGAAAAACGCAGGGATGTGCTCTCTGCAAAAACCGCTATTCTTCCTATTTATACAATAAATAGGAAACTACGACTTATTTTTCTTAAAATCCCCAATGGCTACACTTTTCGGAAATTTTGTGTAGCCAAGTGTAGCCAATGTCGCCAAATCAGGCAATTTTAGGCAGAACCGGACAGTCTTTTAAGCCATCATTTATGGACGGGATTGACACCTTTACTCAGATCGTCCGCAAGCATAAAGACTTCATATAACGGAATAGTCAAGAGATCGTTTGCTTCATTGTATCCGTAATTATTTGCGGATATCTTGATTGCCGTTGATTTTGGGTTGTTGTTACGGAAAGCTATCAGAGAGTTCAATTTACCGTTTCCACGCTTGACGTCGATGGGGAGTGCCAATCCGCCATTTTGGACAATGAATTCAAACTCATAACTGCTACCGCCCGTCCAATAAAAGAGCGGAATCCCTTTCGCCGTCAATTCGGTCGCAACGTAGTTTTCATAAAAGATTCCGGACAAGGTGTTCCGCTTATCTCTTACAAAGAAATCGGCTTGACTTGTGCCGCTCTGATAGGAAAACATTCCGGCGTCCGATAGATATAGTCTGAACGTTCCTTCCTCCGCTTCGATCAGCGGAAAGTTGACTTTCCCTTCAAGTCGATGCGCGCGATATACGATGCGAGCGAGTTCGAGCCATTGATAGGCGTTGAAATAGTCGCGGTTATTTTTGCCTTTGTCGATTTGCGAAACTTTGAAGTTTCTGTTTTCTTTGTTCAGTTGTGCAAAGATGTTTCGATACACATTGCGTGTTTTCAGTATGGTTTCGGGCGATACGTTATACGTGTCCATATCCGCGAGATAATTATCGTAGATCTCTTTTAATGCCGCCTTTGCGTCAACGTAGGACTTTTCTTCGAGGAAAATATTTACGGCTTCGGGCATTCCGCCGACGGAGAGATATTCGTACATTGCATCCAATGCAAGCTCGTGTTCATATTGTTCCAAAGATTTTCCCGACGAATAAGCAGTTTTGATTCTTTCAAGTAACACCATGTTACTATTCAGCAGATATTCTTCAAAAGTCAATGGGAAAACGTGAATGGAATCAATTGCGCCGACAGGGAACAGAAAATCGTTTTCTTGTGACTTTTTTTTGTTTTCATCGTGTTGGAGCGCCAACCGCACCATAGAACCGGTTGCGATGACGGGCAAATCGGCATAATCCTGTTTGAAATATTTGAGAGCCGTTAAAACCGAACTGCATTGTTGCACTTCGTCAAAGATAAGAGGAAGCGTCGGAGATATTTTTTTACCATATCTTGCTTCAATGTATTGAAGATAGCGTTCTGCATCCGAGTTGGTCCGAAAAAAACTGCAAGCGTCCTTATCCTTTTTGAGGTCGATATAGACAAAGTCGCCAAACTCGCGCTTGGCAAACAAGTTTTTTACCAAATAAGTCTTTCCAACCTGTCTTGCACCCCAAATCACCAAAGGTTTGCGACGTTTTTTTGTGTACCAATTTTTTAATTCTTGCAAAGCAATTCGTTCCATTTTTATATCCTCCGCATACTATATTACAAGTTTTCGGAGAGTTTGTCAATCTCCAAATACAAGTTTTAAGACATTTTATTGCTTCCGATATACAAGTTTTACTGCATTTTTATGTTGACATTTACAACTATAAAATAAGAAATAAAAACGAGTTGAGAAGTAATCTATATAATTATAGATTATTCGTAAATAATTGATAAAAGTAGTATATAAAAATGAGATTTAAAAAGTATGTTAGAAATTGTTTAAGAGTATTACCTAAAAATGTAAATACATGTTATTTACATTGCCGTGATAATTATGTTGGAACTATTTCAAAAAGTAGAGAAAATTTGTTTATTTTGAAAGAACTAAGATATGAAAATAAAAAATATTTATATGGTGTAAATAGCAATAAAAAAAGAATAATAATTTTATTAGAAAGTCCACATATAAATGAGTTTAATAGAAATTTGATTGCACCAGCATTAGGGACAACTGGCGAAAAGTTACATTTATATCTTCACAAATTGTTATATAATAATGGATTACTAAATGAAACGGAATATTGTATATTTTTAGTAAATGCAATTGCATATCAAACAAGCTTAGGCTTTGCAACAACAATATATAGAGATAAAATATTTAGAGATTTATGGGAAAAAAATTCTATTAAAAATAGTTTAATAAGACGAATTAATCGTATTAATCCTAGTATTATTATTAATGCTAGCACCGCAAAATTTAAGAAAATGATGACCAAATTTTTAAAAGAGAAATTTCAGTGTGATATATGGGAAGCAGACAAACACCCATTTGTATGGAATAATAAAACATCAATAGAAAAACGATAAATATAGGAAATGTAAATGTTTAAATAACTTTGATACAATTCATTCAGGAGATAATTAAGAAGTAGTGAGTTATATATGAGTTATATATTAAATCATTATGTGTATAGGAATGTGCATATAGAACAATTAAAAATATCAAAGGAACTTCTAGTAAATAAGGTATAATTTATATATGGTTTAAACCAGTTTCATATTCAAATTCGAGAAGATTATTTACATTTACCTCAGGCGAAACACAATTTACTGTATATACATCAGATGAATACGATTGCATAAATAGACAAAATAGGGTGCTACAAACTGGTGATATACAAGTCTGGATATCAAATGGATTTAAATTAACCAAGAAATAGGATTATATTAATCTAGTCTTTAACTGCGATTATTTCGATTTCTACTAATGCTCCTGCTGGAAGGTTAGATACTTCAACACAGCTTCTTGCTGGAGGATTTACTGTAAAGAATTCTCCATAGATAGCATTAACTTTAGAAAAATCTTTTATGTTCGTTATAAACACTGTTGTCTTTACAACATCAGTAGGTTTTAAATTTGCTTTTGTTAAAAGAGCAGAAATGTTTTTTAATATTTGTTTTGTTTGTCCTTCAATATCGGTAGCTGTAATTTTACCAACTGCTGGATCAATTGCGATTTGTCCTGAAAAATAGTATGTGCCATTAACTTCAATACCTTGGCTATATGGTCCAATTGGAGCTGGAGCTGACTCTGTTAAAATAATGTTTTTCATATAAGATTCTCCTTATAATACCTTTAATCCTGCATTAATTAATGCTTGTCTAACTTTTAATGCTTGTTCTTCACCATCAACTTCACAACCGATATGTAAAATTGTTTCATTTATTGATAAACCAGCACGCATTCTATCATAAGTAATATTAACTACGTTTGCGCCTTCAGCAGCTAAGATATGTGAAACTAATTCAAGCATTCCAGGTCTATCGAATAATTGAACAGATAATTCAATCTTTCTCTTTCTAGAAATTAAACCTTGTTCGATAATTTTTCCTATTGTTAATACGTCGATATTACCGCCACTGATTACTAATCCAACTTTCTTTCCTCTGATACCTAGTTTATCATATATCATGGCAGCGAGTGGAGTGGCACCAGATGGTTCAGCTATCATTTTTGTTCTTTCCATTAAGTGTAAAACAGTAGAAGCAATCTCGTTATCAGTTACTGTTACTAAATCATCAGCATATTTATTAATTATCTCAAGTGTTTTTATTCCTGGATTTTTAACAGCAATACCATCTGCAATTGTGTATATGCTATCTAAAGCAATATGTTTGTGTTCTTTAAATGATCTAACTAAAGCATCGGCTCCTGCTGCTTGAATACCAACTACTTTTGTTTTGTATCCAGATAACTTAACAGCTGAAGCAATACCAGCTAATAATCCGCCACCACCAACAGGAGCGAGAATATAATCTAAATCGCTAATGCTATCAAGCATTTCTAATGCTAATGTTCCTTGTCCAGCCATAACATCTTCATCATCAAATGGGTGAATAAATACAGCGCCAGTTTCTTTTTCTATTTCTCTAGCATGTTTATAGCAATCATCATAAAAATCACCATATAAATCAACTTTTGCACCATATCCAGATGTAGCAGAAACTTTTGCAATAGGGGTTGTTCTTGGCATACAGATAGTAGCTTCAATTCCCATTTTAGATGCAGCGAAAGCACATCCTTGGGCATGGTTACCAGCGCTTGATGCAACTATTGATTTTAAATTTCCTTCACTGTGTAATTTTGATATTTTGTTGTATGCACCACGAACTTTAAAAGAACCAGTCTTTTGGAGATTTTCGCATTTTAAATATATGTCATTTCCACACATTTTAGAAAATGTAGTAGAATATTGACAAGGTGTTATGTGAGCGACACCAGCCAGACGCTCTTTGGCTTCAATAATTTGTTTTAGTTCCATAGTGTGATTATTTTATTAATTTTGTATTTAAAAGTCAATTTAATAATTATAAATAATAATTATTT
>JAIKVY010000175.1 GCA_024685275.1 Clostridia bacterium | reverse complement strand
AATTCCTTAATTTGATAATACTTTAGAAAAGACATATTTATCTCTAAATACTTCTCTAAATCAATATTATCTCCTTCATATTGAAAAATTATTTTTTTCATTTCTTTTTTTTAGAAGGTTTAGATGTAATTTTATTATTTTGATATACAGTTTTTGTTAGATCATATAATGTTTTTATATCTTTAAATTCCCTATATACTGATGCATATCTAACATATGAAACATCATCAATATCTTTTAATCCATCCATTACCATTTGTCCTATTTCTTTTGAAGTAATTTCTGAAACTAATTTATTTTGAATATTCTTTTCAATATCTCCTACTAATTTATCAATTTTTTCGATAGAAACAGGTCTTTTTTCACAGGCTTTTAGTATTCCTTTTTTAATTTTATCTGAATCAAATGGTTGCCTATTACCATTTGATTTAACGACAAAAACTGGATTACTTTCAACTTTTTCATAGGTTGTAAATCTTTTCAAACATGATTCACATTGTCTTCTTCTGCGAATCATTGTGAAATCATCATTATCTCTTGAATCTATTACTTTAGTGTTTACACACCCACAATAAATACATTTCATTAATTAAATAACCTACCAATAAATGAATCAATAGTATCATCAGATGTTTTAGTATCAACTTCATTATTATTTTCAGGTTTTTTATCATCTGGATTTCCAACTGTTTCCTTAAAACCGGTTGCAATAATAGTAACATATACTTCATCTTCTAAGTTTTCATCACATCCATAGCCAGAAATAATATTTACATTAGGATCAGCAACTTCTCTAATTGAAGGTAACACTTCATCCATCTCTTTACATGGTAATCTTTTATCATAATTGATATTTACAATAATATTTGTACAATCTTGTATTGAAGTGCCTAGTAATTTATTAACAGCAGCCATTTGTAATGCTCTAGATAATCTATTTTCACCTTTAGCTGATCCTTGAGCTATATGTGCAGTTTTTTTATCTTTGATAACTGTAACTAGATCTGCGAAATCAACATTTACAACTGATAAATTAAGTATTACATCAGTTACTGCTTTAATAGTATCTAATAATACTTGATCTGCTTTATAGAATACTTCGTTAACTGTTCCATTTTGATTATTTTGTAAAGCTCTTTCGTTATATACAACTGATAATACATCAACATATTTTCTTAATTCTTCTATTCCTTTATCAGCAACTTGTGCTTTTTTACTACCTTCCCACGTCATAGGATAAGTAACAACACCAATAACAGGAATATTCATATCTCTAGCTATTTTTGCTACAATTGGTGCTCCACCAGTACCAGTTCCTCCTCCCATTCCAGCAGCAATAAATATTAAATTTGCATCTTTAAGATTTAATTTAATTTCATCTCTTGATAATTCTGTAGCTTCTTTACCTCTAACTGGATCAGAACCAGCACCAAATCCTTTAGTTAATCCACCACCAAGTGGAATTGTTGTTACATCAGGGTGTTTATCTTCTATATATTTTAATACTTGCTGATCAGTATTAGCTGCATATAAGTCAACTGAAGGAAATTGTTTATGCAAAATAGATATTCTTTTAATCGCATTATTTCCACCACCACCAATACCTATAATTTTAATTTTTATAGGTTTGAAAGTAAACTTTTCTTGTTCTTCACCATTTTCATTATTTTCTTCGACAATATTATTTGTTGTTGAAGTATTATCTAATTCATCTTTTATTGATTCAACTGAAGAATCTCCTGATTCAACATATGTGTTTTCTTGATTATAAAAATTATTGATATCCATATTCCCTCCTATTTTGTCAAAAACTGTTTTAATGGATAAATCCATTCTTTTGAATTATGTAAAAAATCTAAATTTATGAGTTGTATATCATACTTTATTGCTTTTTGGATTTTTTCATTCAATCCTTTTATTTTATAAAATATTGGCATAAAAATAAATATTTTTAGTTCAGAATTACCAACTATACTTGTAATCTCAGAAGAAAATTGTTCTTCAAAAATTCTATTAATAATTTT
>JAIKVY010000170.1 GCA_024685275.1 Clostridia bacterium | reverse complement strand
TGGATTTGCATCTATTGTAAAAGCAGTTATGCCAAATATTGTTATGGTTCAAGCAACAGGTAAAGTTAAAGGACAACAATATAATTACATAGGTTCAGGGTTTATTATTGAAGGTAATTATATTGTTACCAATGCACATGTTATTGGAACAAATCCAAATCAAATTACTGTAAGATTTGAATCAAGTATTGATGAAAAAACATATATGGTTAAACCAGTATATGTTGAAAGCGGATATGATTTAGCAATTCTAGAATTTACAGGGCTTGCAAAGAATAAATTTAGTGGGCTTGAGCATTTAACTTTAAGATTGGATCCAGCTTTTGGAGAAGAAGCATATACAGTAGGAAATCCTAAAGGATTTGATTTTAGCGTTAGTAAATGTGTTATTTCAAATCCTAAAAGAGAATATAAATATAGGGATGTAGATGAAGTAATTCAAATAGATATGACAGTTAATCCTGGTAATTCAGGCGGAGCATTGCTTGATATGAATAATAATGTTTTAGGTGTTATTACTTTTTATCCAGGTGGAATAAATGGGGGAATCGCAATGTGTATTCCTTCAAAATATATAGTAAATATTCTAAATAAGTTGTAAAATAATATATAAAGGAGCTAACAATATGGGATTATTTAATTTTGGTAAAAAAGAATCAGAAATTCAAGTTAGAGCAGATGGCTCATCTGTAATGTGGAAAGTAAACGTTGATGGTACTGACTTTGCTAATACAGTAAAAATCAATGTAGGTGAAGGTAGCGCTGCTGTCGTGTATAAAGATGGCGGATTTGCTCAAATGTATAAAAGAAGTGATGTGATTGATTGGAAAAATCTTGTAAAAAAAGGTGGGTCTGTTATTTCTATATACGGTGTAGATACGGGAAGATCGTTTGATATTTTATTTGGATTTGGCGGAATTGTATTTCACGATACTACTATAGATGATACAACGGAAGTTGGTATTAGAGGTGTATGTAGATTTAAAGTTACAGATCCTAAAACATTATTACTTAACATGGGGACATCAAATGAAACTATTACTGTAGAAGATATTAGAAAAAAATTCTTTTCTAATTTAGAAACAGCATCGAGAAGTGAATGTACTAAGATTTTTGAAAATCATGGATATAGAGATGTTCAGGGTGCTTTATTAGATTTATCTAATATTGTAAAAAAGAGTGTAGAAGGCGAAATGTATCAAGGTGGAATAATGATTGAATCTTGTAAAATATCTGATGTTCATTTCCCTGAAGATTATACAAGAAAATTCCAGAATAAAGTTGACGCAGATAAAGCTCATGAAGAAGAAAAATTTGATGGGAATACAAAATTTATGCAAGATTTACAGATTATTAAAGAATTAAATAATTCTAAATCTGAATCGACAAATAAATCATATGTTTGTGCATTTTGCCATTTTACAAATGAAGCAGGTTCTAAATTCTGTAATCGTTGTGGAAAGAAATTAAATTAATAAATAAAAGTGAGGTAAATAATTATGGGTATTTTTGATATTTTTAAAGGTAAAAACAAAGAAAAAGATATAGCTGAAGCAAGAAAGAAAATTATAGACAACAAATTAGAAAATTTGAAGTCTAGAATTCCTGTTGATCAATTTGATCTTATTAGAGAAATCCAAAACGTAATAAATGATTTAAATAATCAACCTTTATCAACGGATCCTAAGGTTTTATATTCTGATGCATTAATTAATAGTATTATTGCTGATATTAATAATGATTTAACCAAGGGATATTATTGTGTTATGGAAGTAAGAATAGATGCATTAAAAGATGCTCTTCAATATAGAGCTAATATTACAACAGAAAATGGTGTATCTTTATCTCCAGCTAAACAAGCAAGAATTGATAAGGCTGCTCAAAAAGAATTAGCAAAAGAGGCAAAGAATAATAAACTAGAAGTTGAAGATATTAAGGTTGAAGCAGGTGCAAAATATTCAAATGAACAATTATATGATATTAATTTGAGTATGCATCAAGATGAGGTTTTTAAGGTTGAAGCAGATATTAAAAAATTAACTAAGAAGCAAGAAGCTGGAACATTTAATCAAGCAGATGCAGCAAAATATCAATTAAAACAAAGAGAACTACAAATTAAGCAAAATAGTCTTAACGCAAAGGCAAATGCTGCTACTCGTGATGCTACATTAAAGATGATGGAACAGTTCAATGAAGAACAAAAAGAAAACATAAGTCAATATTCTGATGCAGAAATGGAACTTATTAAACAACAATACACAAGCACAATGCAAACAATTTCTCAAGGAGATGGACTTGGTGATTTATTTGGTGAAACTTCAGGAGCTTCATTTGGTGTAGGTGTAAGTAATACAACACAAGCAAAAACATTTAATCCTGCTGAATATGCAACACTTCAAGCAGATGTTAAAAAACTTGAGGAGGGGTTAAATGAATATAATAAAACAATTCAAAAATCAAGCATGGAGTTAACTACTATAGGAAATCAAGTAATAATGTTAGATGAAAAAAGAAAGAGTGCTGATAATGCAACAAAACTAACATTAGATTCACAAATAAAGACATTAAAAACAAAATATATGGCTTTACAAAATAAGATTAGATTGTTAGAACAAAATAGAATTCAATTAGGAAATAACCTATCTTTAGCTAGCGGTTTGTTGAATAAACTTGAAGTACAACAAATGAATCAAAAATATAGTGGAATGTCTATGGCAAACATAGAAAAGATGGCTATGGATTTGAGAAGTGCAATAGAGCAAGGAAATGATATGTTAGACCAAAGTAATTCAAGTGCAGCCGTTGGCTTAGGAGTTGACATTAGTACTGAAAGTTATACTGATATTGGCATAGATTCAGCTGCCCAAGCGGACGCAAATGATGCAGAAATTGATGCGTTTGTACAATTGGTCAAGGGTGCATCTGGAGGAATTAATTAATGGAAAGATGGGAATTTGAAATATTAGC
>JAIKVY010000106.1 GCA_024685275.1 Clostridia bacterium | reverse complement strand
TTGTGGAGAAACAGGGTGGTGCAGATCGTGCGTATTATGGCGATGGTTTAATTAAAGAATTATCTGCCCAAATGACTAAAGATTTTGGTAAAGGTTTTACAATATCAAACATAAGATATATGAGACAACTTTACCTGGTGTTTCCAAAACACCACACAGTGTGTGGCGAATTGAGCTGGAGTCATTATAGACTTATAATAAGTCTAGATGACGAAAAAGCTAGAGATTTTTATATAAAAGAAGCGGTTGAAAACAATTGGAGCGTTAGGCAATTGGCACACACTGTGTGCTGAACTAGTAAATAACGGTTATCTCAAACCAATAATTGCGAACAAGAGAATTAGACAGTACGAAGTTATAGTCTAAAACTATTTGCTAACCCTTCTTTCTATCTTTCTTTAATTGTTTGATGTTCTTAACGTGTTCATCATTAGATATATCTGCTTCTAGATATAACAATGTATCATTAATCCTTTTCATCAGTGATGATGATAAAGGTTCATCAATATCAATTGTTTGTATACGTCTATTAAGTTGATCAATATTACAGACTTTAAATATACCTAAGTCAGATACATTGTTATTCACAAATACAACAAAGTTAATTAATTGTATATCTTTGCCTAATATCTTTTTTATATATCGCACATGCGCGTTATTTTGTTTTATAGGATTAATAAAGGTTTCAGTTTTATCTTTCCCGTGGACTTTATATGTCTTAGTCCAATATAAATCATCTATATTGCCACTTATCTTACCGTAGTAATTCTTTGTTTCGATAACAAACACTCCATTACTTCTTATTAAGATATGATCAAATTGATGGGAGACGTTGTTATCCCCTAATAAGATGAGATTATTGATGAGATATTGTTCATCACTCATCTTATTTAGGGTATTAATAACAATCTCTTCACCCTTATCACCTTTTTTCACTGAATATTTCATCTTACTTATTAATATAAATAATGGTTTAATTATATTGCTATGAAAAATAAGAAGTTTTTATTATTAATGTTAATTCCATTATTAACTGGATGTGACTTCTTAACAGTTAATAATCAAAATAACGAGGAAGGTATGTCCAATAATAATACCGGAAATAATAACTCCGGTAATAATGAGGATAACAATAACAACAATAATAACAATAACAACAATAGTGGTGACTCCAATAAGAATGAAACTAATGATAAAGAGTTCTTAGATTTCTTTAATCACGAGTCTAAAGTAGAAATTTATATCCGTATATCTAACCAAGCTGTCACTAAATTAAAAGAATACGCGGAAGGTGAAGGTAATGATAACTATGAGAAGAATGAGATGTATCATCCTTCCACAGTTAAGATTACCGTAAACGGTAAAGAAACTACTCTAGAAGAGGCGGGAATCAGAATGAAAGGTAATTTATCTAGAGATACTGATTTCGTTGATGATACGGGTCACTTTGATATTAACCATTTATGTCACTTTAAGCTTAACTTCGCTCAGACGTTTGAAGATAAATCTTTTTATTACACCCATGACTGGACAAATAATGAAATGGGAAGACTATCTAGAGATGATAGAAAATATGCTTCTATGAAGAAGTTAGATTTAAAGTGGAATCGTAATTACGATAATACATTTACTAAAGAAGCTTATGTATTAGACGCTTTTAGAAGTGAAGGAGTGTATAGCCAACACTCTAATTTAGTGAAATTAACATTACAAAGCGATAGTGATTCATTTACTACCACCTATATGGCGTTAGAATCCGTTGATAAAAGATTATTAAAGAATGCGAATGAAAATGATTATAAAGGTGATTTATATAAATGTACCTATACCGATAAGGGAAAAGCCAATTTAAATGGCTTTAATAATAACGATATCGGTATAGAAGGACCATATTATAGACCTATATATGATTTGAAGACTAATGGAACGAATAATGACTTCTCGAAAATGAAAACCTTCATTAACGAAGTGAAGAAGACATATAAGAGCGATAATCTAAATGGAGAACAATATTATAACAATATCTCTAACTATTTAGATGTTGATAACTTCTTAAGGTTCTCCGCTTTATCATGGGTATTTGGTTTACCTGATGATTTAAGGAATAACTATAATAACTATTATATTTATTTTAATAAGAACAATAAGGCGTTGTTCTTATCATATGATAATGATAGATGTTTAGGTTTAAAGAATGGTTGGGATAAAGATTTGAAGAATGTCTCATGGGATAGTAGTGAGGCTATCGGAAGTGGGGGATTTAATGAATGCCCACTAATCTTGAGATTTATCTCTGGTGGCAGTAATAACTCTCATCCAGTCCATCAAGCTAGTAAAGATAAATATCATCAATATTGTTTAGATTATGCATCTAAATATTTAGATGTTAATAAATTCCAAGAATTCACTAATCAATTTACTTACGCTCCTAGTAAAGATATATCTATCGCTGGACCTGAGAATGATAGCTTTGCTATATACGCGAATAGTAAGAAGGCTACTTTAAACTAATAACATTACTTATTTTTGTTATTGAAAATAATATTTTACATTGCTAATATATTCTAGCGTCCACTTCTGGACACTTAGTTCAGCGGGAGAACGCTTCCTTCACACGGAAGAGGTCACAGGTTCGATCCCTGTAGTGTCCACCATTAAAGGAACTGCCGTCTTAGCTCAATTGGCAGAGCAATCGATTTGTAATCGATAGGTTGTTGGTTCGATTCCGATAGACGGCACCATCTAGAGAAATAAAGAGTGGTGGAAAGCCACTCTTTCAATTTATGCGCCTATGGCGGAACTGGCAGACGCGCTAGACTTAGGATCTAGTGAGGCAACTCGTACAGGTTCGATTCCTGCTAGGCGCACCAAATTAATGAAATTCCCCCCAAAAATTGGACTGATTCAGTACAATAAAAAGGGGGCTTTTTTGAATAAAAGTAGTGAATTGTTCATAACTTTTATATGCAAGCATATACATTATGCGCCTTGTACACGTGAGCGCATTTTTTTCTTTGCGTACACGTGTTGCACGTATTATAATACACTCACGCGAAAAAACATTTGGTAAACTGTTTCTATGAAATACACAAGAAAAAGCATTAACTATAAACCACTATATGCTGCCTTAGATGCACTATTAGCATTTAGTGTTTTAATGGTTGCTTTTTTGTCTTATTACAAACCAGCTAACTTTGTTGAAGAATACCATTGGTTGTCTTCACTCATTTATAGTGGTTCTATTGCTATTGTTACACCTTTAGTGTTCTGGATTGCCAAGATATACAAAATCATTACCAAAGACATTGGTATTTTTGAATGCCTTAGGATAATGTTTTCAGTTCTGGCTATTCAATTAGTTGGATTGATAGTTATTTCTTTTGTTAGCTATTTGCCAAGATTTACTGATTATATCTTTGCATGGTTATTATCTACCGCTTCATTAGTATTCCTACACCCATCAATAAGAGTCCTTGTTCGTGTATTTAATATTGCTTCAATTGTTAGTAGCAAAACCGAAAGAGTTAAAACCATTGTTATTGGTGCTGGTGCGACAGGTAAAGTTGTTATTGATGAAACTAGACGTAACAAAAACAACCACAACCTAATCGTTGCAGTAGTGGATGATGATCCAAATAAGATTGGTGGATTATTCGCTAATATCCCTGTTAAAGGACCAATATCAGATATTGCTAAGATTATTGATTATACAGGCGCTCAGGAAGTCATTATTGCAATGAGCAAAATATCTCAAGAAAGATTACATGAGATTGTATCTTTGTTAAATAGCTGTAATGTTCGTGTTAGACGTATGCCTTTAATTGAAGAAATGGAAGGCCCTAATGATAAACGAATTATTGATGTTGATTTAGATGACTTATTATCTAGAGATCCAGTTGTCTTAGATAATGAAGCAACTTATGAAATGCTTAATGGTAAAGTTGTTATGGTTACTGGAGCGGGTGGATCTATTGGTTCTGAATTAGTTAGACAAATATTTAATACACATCCTAGTACATTAATTCTTTTTGATATCTATGAGAACTCAACATATGAAATTCAAATGGAATTAACTAGAAGAATTAGAGAAGAAAAAATTAAAGATATTCAATTAGTTACACTTATTGGTTCAACATACAATGAAACAAGAGTGGAACAAATAATTAAGAAATATAGACCAAATTATATTTATCACGCAGCAGCATATAAACACGTCCCACTAATGGAAGATAGCCCTGCAGAGGCTATTAGAACCAATGTCATTGGTACTTATAACGTCGCCAAAATGGCGGATAAATATAATGTTCAAAAGATGGTATTAGTATCTACAGATAAAGCCGTTCGCCCAACTAATGTTATGGGTGCGACAAAGAGATTTGCGGAAACCATTATTCAATATTTTGATAGTGTTTCCAAGAATACTAAATACGCTGCGGTTAGATTTGGTAATGTTTTAGGGAGCAACGGCAGCGTTGTTCCGCTATTTAAAAAGCAAATCGAGATGGGCGGTCCTATCACCTTAACGGATAAGCAAATCATCAGGTATTTTATGACAATTCCTGAAGCGGTATCTTTAATCCTTCAATGTGGATTATTTGCTAAGGGCGGTGAAATATTCATTTTAGATATGGGTAAACCAGTTAAAATCCTTGATTTAGCAGAAAAGCTTATTAGACAAGCTGGTTTAGTGCCTTATGTTGATATTGATATAGTCGAAACTGGATTAAGACCAGGTGAAAAGTTGTTTGAAGAATTGTTGTTAGATACAGAACATCAAAAGAAAACTGAAAATAATAGAATTTATATAGAAGAAAAAGAATCGGTTAACAAGAATCTTGAATCAGATATTAAAGAATCAAGTAAGGCTTTCGATATGGATGAAACAACAGATATAAAGAAATTATTAGCGTCTTTGATCAAGACATACACAATCGATAAGAAAGAATAATATGGGAAAGAGAAAGTTTTTATCAGTTAGGCAAAAGATATATTTACCTTTTAAAAGGTTTTTTGATATTTTGCTTTCTTTGCTCGCTATTATTGTGTTTTCACCTTTATACATCATTATTGCAATAATCGTTAAATGCACATCTAAAGGGCCTGTTTTCTTTAAACAAGAGAGAATTGGAAAAAACAAAAAGCATTTTAAAATCCTTAAGTTTAGAACCATGAGGATAGATACACCTAAAGATGTACCTACTCATATGTTAGAAAACCCTGAGAAATACATTACTGGTATCGGCAAATTTCTTAGAAAGACATCATTAGATGAAATCCCACAGGCGTTCAATATTTTTATTGGCCAAATGTCAATAGTGGGTCCACGCCCAGCTTTATATAACCAAGATGACTTAGTTGCGGAAAGAGAGAAATATCACGCCAACGAAATCGTTCCAGGACTATCTGGTTGGGCTCAATGTAATGGTAGAGATACTCTCCCAATTCCTGAAAAAGCCAAATTAGATGGTGAATATGTAAAAAGATTCAACGTTTGGTTTGATATAAAAATTATCTTTAAGACAGTATTTCAAGCTTTTAGAGGTAAGGATGAAGTTGAAGGAAAGACAACAAATGAATAGTAAATTAAATATTATTTAATGTATGATATATTAAATCTATGAAAAAACAAAAATTTAAAACGACAATTACATCAAAGCATAAACTCTTTGATCTACATCTTAGAGAAACTTTTAAATACCGCGATTTAATATGGTTATTTGTTAAAAGAGATTTTACTGCTTTATATAAACAAACAATCTTAGGACCATTATGGGCAATCATTCAACCAGTAATGACTACATTTGTTTTTAGTTTTGTTTTTGGTACATTAGCAGGACTTGCTACTGGTGATGTTCCAGGTGATTTCAATGTGCCAAGCTTTTTGTTTTATATGACAGGTACAATGTTGTTTACATATTTTTCAACAAACGTGAATACTGTTTCAAAAATATTCGTTGCTAATAGAGCAACTATGGGTAAGGTTTATTATCCAAGATTAGTGCAACCAATTGCAGCATCTTTATCAAATTTAATTCCATTTGTTATCAACTTTGTTTTGTTTATGATTGTTTGGCTGGTGTTCCTACTAACCAAAACAACCAGCATTCAAGTTACATGGTGGTTATTACTTATTCCTGTTATTGTTTTAGAATTAATGATTTTATCAGTTGGTTTAGGAATGGTGATATCTGCAGTTACAACTAAATATAGAGACTTACAAATGCTAGTGGGATTTGGATTACAACTATGGCAATATGCATCTCCTGTTGCATATGGTTTAACATTAATATCAAGTAGTGAAAAATTGGGTGGTTTGTTAATGGCATACACTTGCGCAAACCCATTAACCCCAATTGTCACTTCATTCAGATTAGCGGTGTTTGGTTTTGGCTATTTCAACTGGATTCCATATATTGCTAGTTGGGGTATATCATTATTTGTGTTCTTTGTTGGTTTGATATTGTTTAGCAAAACCGAAAAGAACTTTATGGACACAATTTAATAGGAGGCATTATATGAAAACAGATGAAATTATGTTAAAAGTTGAAAATGTCTCCAAAGTTTATAAACTTGGTGAGATTGGTGGGACCACTTTAAGAGATGAACTTCAAAGATTAAAAGCCAAAATTCTAAAAAAGGAAGACCCTACAAAGAAAATAGGCGCAAAAAACTATAACAAAGGTGAAAAGTTTAAAGCATTAGATAACATTTCTTTTGAAGTTAAAAAGGGTGAACGCATTGGTATCATTGGTCATAATGGCGCTGGTAAATCCACGTTATTAAAACTTATTTCGAGAGTTACAGGGCCAACAGAAGGCAAAATATACCTCAACGGTCGTGTTGCATCAATGCTTGAAGTCGGAACAGGCTTTCATCCTGAATTAACTGGTAGAGAAAATATCTATATGAATGGCGCAATTTTAGGTATGACTAAAAAAGAAATTGACGCCAAGATGGAAGATATTATTGAGTTTTCTGAAGTTCGACAATTTATCGATACTCCAGTTAAAAGATATTCTTCGGGCATGTATGTAAAACTCGCATTTAGTGTTGCTGCTCATCTTAACTCAGAGATAATGATTATGGATGAGGTTTTAGCGGTTGGAGATATGGCTTTCCAAAATAAGTGTTTATCTAAAATGAAACACGTTTCAGAACAAGATGATAGAACGATTCTTTATGTCTCTCACAACATGAATACTATTAAACAATTGTGTGATAGAGTTATTGTTTTAAAATCGGGCCACGTTGTTTTTGATGGTGACGTTTCCGATGGTATCAAATGTTATTTAGGTGTTAAAGACAGCTGCTCTGAAACTTTTTTTGATGTTAATGATATTCCGCGCCCATCTTCATTCCATGGAAGTATTTTAAGGATATCTTCACTTGAATTTTTGAAGAAAAATGAAGCATATTTTGTAGATGGTGAGCCAATAAGTTTTAAATTAAAAATTTTGTCTAGCAGAGATTTTATTGATTCCTCACTTCTATTGACCATATTTTCTGATCAAAATTTCCCTGTTGGAACCGCTCAAACAAAAGTTGAGGATTTAACTATAAAAAAAGGGGAAAATACAGTTTGCCTTTCTTTGAATATTGGAGGTTTGGTGTCCGGATCTTATTCCTTTGCAATAGATATTTTTTCTGTTGATGAATATGGTAATCATATTTCATATGATCAACCTGTATGCAAATTTTATTTTAAGATACAAAACTATAAAACTAAAGGCATAAAATGGAATTCAATGTATTTTGGCAACATTGAGTTTAGCAATATCAGCATTCTTAAAGAGAAATAAATTTATTTTAAATTTCGTTTTTATAGCAAATTAAAGAAACATCCAAATTTAATTACAAATTAATATGAAACAATTATTAACTAAGAAAAAAATTAAAATTGCTTTTAAAGATTTTTGGCCAGGTTTTAATATAAAACAATTGGGAAAAGCGTTTAATAATAATCCATATTTATTTGAGAACAATATTGAACTTGTAATTTCTGATGATCCGGATATCTGCTTTTTTGGGACTTTTGGGAATTTTATTTTTGATGCCTGTAACACAGATCCTAAGATCATAAAAGTTTTGTTTATTTCGGAAGTTTTATCACCCGATTTTCTATTCTTTGACTATTGTTTTTGTTTTGAACCATATAATTTTAATGGCAGAAATTGTTTTTATCCTGAGTTTGTTTATTCAATGGAATATTTTGGTACAGCATTATCACAAAAAACATTTGCTCAATGCAAAGAAATAATTAAAGAAAAAACAATCTTTTGTGAAATGATTTACAACCATGATGGTATCGATGTTTCTAGGAAAAAATATTTTGATTTACTTAATTCATATAAAAAAGTTGAGTCCGCTGGAACATTTCTAAATAATCAACCGAATAATGAAACGGTTTCTTGCCTAAATGGCAATAAATCTAAAATTAATTATCAAAATAAATGCAAGTTTTCCATTTGCATACAATCAATAAAAAAAGACTGGTTTATTAACGAAAAGATAGTCCATTCTTTGTACGCAAATGAAATACCTATTGTATATGCGACAGAAGATATTAAGAAAATATTTAACCCTAAAAGGTTTATTTTTATAGAAGATTACGATACCGATGAAGAACTGTTAAATAGAATTGTGAAAATAGATAATGATGATCGACTTTTTTGTGAGATTATTAGCGAACCACCATTTTTAGAAAACAATTTTGTTAAAGACACACTCGACAATGCATGTATTTTTGTTTATGAATTAGCAAACGGAAAAAAAGGAAAACGGTTGATAGAGATTAATAGAGAAGAACTGATTAAAAACAGAATTATCGAATCTGAAACGAGTGCTAATAAATTCAAATCCATCAAATCTAATATTTTTGTCAGGCTTCTTCTTAGAATTAAAACGCATAAAAGAAAACAGGTTAAATAATTTTAATAATAATCAATGTGTAAATAATATATTTTCACATTGATAAGAGAGACGGTGCACATATTTTTCGTCTTTTATTGAATTGATTTAGAATATAAGTAAGCCGCAACTTTTTGTTGCATCATACTTATTTATTTTCATAATTGTTTATATAAACCAGTGACTAAAATACAAATAAAATTTACAATAATAATGTTAACATTTATATGTAGAATTTAACTCTATTTAAAATCTATCCTTGAGGTTATTGGATGAATAAAAATAAAAGACAATACAATATAGCTGTTATACATACATCATTGACAGCCGGTGGTGTAGAAAAAGTGCTTGTAAATTTACTTAATGCGTTTGATTACTCTTTATTCAATGTTGATTTGTACTTATTTAAGAAAGACGATTTTTTTATTAATCAGATAAATGAGAATGTAAATATCAACTTTGAATATAATAAGACTCATAAAGAGAGATTAACTTTACGAGAAATGGTATTTAAATTCAAAATTATAAGTGCTTTAAAAGTTTATTTTTTCTCATTTTTGTCTTTGTTTTATAAAAACGAATATAAAAGGAAATACATCATTTTAAAAGGCTACCCAAAGATTTCTAAAAAGAAATACAATGCAGTTATTTGTTATAATGGAGTTTCAAGGACTTTATTAACAAATGTAATTTTTAATTTCAATGCAAAAAAAAGAATTGCCTGGATTCATGGATCTGGTTTCCAAAGAATTACCCCTGATTATTATTCCTTTTTCGACCATTTTTATTGTGTTTCTCAGGGGGTAAAAAAAGATTTTATATCTCATTTACCAGTTCTCTCCTCTAAAACAAGTGTTTTTTATAACCTTTTGAACAAAAAAGAAATATTGACTAAAGCGAATATGCCATTGAATGAGAGAAGTAAAGAATTTTTTATTTTAACCGTCTCTAGATTATCCGAAGAAAAGGGTGTTATGCTGATTCCGTCTATAGCCGAAAAATTAAAAAACCAGAAGTATAGTTTTCGTTGGATTTTGATTGGTGATGGCCCTCTTAATAATGCCCTACATATATCAATTAAAAGTAAAAAATTAGATGATGAATTAATAATGACAGGGAATTTACAAAATCCTTATAATTATATGAAATGTTGTGATTTGTATGTTCAACCATCATTTACCGAAGGATATTGCACTACGACAAATGAGGCAAAACTTCTTTGCAAGCCAATAATAGTTACTAATGTAAACGGAATGGATGAGCAATTTACAAATGGCGAAACTGCTGTTATTGTTGATAAAACTGATGTAGATGCATTGTTTATAGCAATTAAGAGATTAATAGATGATTCAAATTTTAGGTTTTCTTTAGTGAAGAACTTAAATAAAGATAATCAAATTGACAGAAATAATGATCTTGCCTCTTTATTTTCCTATTTAATTAAATAATCAATCCTTCATTGCTTCATTTATGTGGCTAAATACAAGACACATTTAAATTGCAGCTGTGAATCAACACTTAGCCAATGACATTTGATTGTTGCTTAGAAAATGTTTGTAATTCAATATTTTTTAGTTAATAATCTATCTAAATCATTATTTAAAATGCCTCTTATTAGTGTAATTGTCCCTGTTTATAATGTAGAAGACTATCTCAGAGAA
Organism: Clostridia bacterium; assembly: GCA_024685275.1. Classification (GTDB taxonomy): domain Bacteria; phylum Bacillota; class Clostridia; order Christensenellales; family DTU072; genus CAG-1782. Next base: position 21,841 of record JAIKVY010000106.1, on the reverse strand, counting down.
TGTGTGGATAGTATTTTAAATCAGACTTTTCGTGATTTTGAGTTAATACTTGTGGATGATGGTTCCAAAGACAATTGCCCATCAATTTGTGATGAGTATGTCAAAAAAGACGAAAGAGTTGTTGTCATTCATAAAAAAAACGGAGGCCTTTCTTCTGCTAGAAATACTGGGCTTGATATTCACAAAGGCGAGTTCGTTTCGTTTATTGATTCAGACGATATTGTTGACAAAAGATTTTTGGAAATTCTTTATTCTGCTTTCACTGCAGATGTTGATTTTACAATGTGCAAGTTTAAGTTCTTTTCAAAAAAAATTATATTGCCTCAAAATAGAGAAGAGAGAAATTTTGAATATATTTCTGAAAATGATTTTTGGTTAAGACACTTTGGTGGTGGTAATAAGCCATCATGTTGCAATAAAATTTTTAAGTCATATATTTTTGATCGATTAAGATTTAAAGAAGGCACAACCTCAGAAGATGAGTATATCATGCATCATATTACGTCCAGATGTAAAAAAGTTGCATTTTTGAATGATGAATTATACTTTTATAGAATGCGAGATTCATCTATCACTCATTCGCGCCAGGAAAAGGACGTTGTTAGATTAAAAATAAGTATTCTTTTGGATAGATGTCGTTTATATTTCAACACAAATAACGAATTATTATTTGAAAAATTCTACATGGATTGTTTTAATTTACTTATTAAAAATTATCGAACTTTATCCTTAAAAAACGAAAGAACGGAATTAAAAAAAGTATATATTCTTAAGAAACAAAAATATAATGAGGATTCAAAAAGAGAAAGATTGTTTTTCTTCAACACCCGCCTTTTTTATCTTTTTGTTTTTTTAATGAAGCTTTTTGGAATCAAAATTTAAAAATTATCGTTCTTTTTAATCTGAAGGTTATATACATTCTGATTAAAGCAAAGTTGAGGTTTTGAATTGTAATTTTTAAAATCTTTTTGTTATTATAGAAAATATGAAATTAAAATCACTATTTCATTTACTTTTCCAAAAAGAAACCGATCCTTTTGTTGAGCTTGAGAAGAATGGGTGTTATGTTCCTCTTAGTACTCGAGAAAGTATGCACAGTCCTAATGGAATAGATTCCTTATTTCCTTATTTGGTGAAAATAGGTGAAAATTGTATTGTTTCTTCACACGTTTCAATGATTACACATGATGCCGCAACATCTAGAACAGTTGGTGCTGTTAAGGTTGGTAAAATTGAAATAGGCAATAATTGTTATATCGGGTACAAGGTTACAATATTACCAGGCGTAACTATTGGTGATAACACTATAATTGGAGCAAATTCTTTAGTTTGTTCCGATTGCGAGTCGAACAGCGTTTATGTGGGGAATCCAGCCAAACGCATTTGCTCAATAGCAGAATATATAGAAAAAAGAAAAAAAGAAATTGAACATGCGCCTCTTTTTGAGCATAAAGATGGATATAAATACTATAAAAAGTATAAAGAGCACACTAAAGAATGTGATCAATTTAGAGAAGAGGTTTTTCGAAGTAAAATTGGTTATATTAAATTTAAAAAATAAATAAAATCTGTTTTATTAGGATAACTTTTGCATTTTTATTGATGAGATTCTTAGTTTATTTTTATTAGTTATCATGAATGCATAAGCTGGTTAGTGTGAAATGCTTTTAAAATGAGGAGAAATACTGTATATTTTTTATAGTGGTTTTATAAAAATAAGCCTTGCTTCAATAAAATTATCATTTATTTATTAATGTGTATTGCTAATGAGTAGTTGTTGTAGGTTTAAAATTATTAAAAAACATTGTGATTTATAAATTGTTATTCCAAAAAAATCATATATCATTCCACACAACAAAAAGAGATAATACGATGCCAAAGATTTACAGACATATTCCTAAAATAAATAATGATATTTTTTTGTCAATAATTATTACTTTTTACAATCAAGAGCAATTTGTTAATAAATGTTTGACTTCTGTGTTTTCCCAACAGACTAATTTTTCGTATGAGGTTATTATTATAGATGACGGTTCTACTGATAATACAGTTATGAGTGTGAAGGAATGGATTACTAAATATCCAAACACAATTAAATTATATCAAACGAACTCGACTGATAATCGAAAAGACCAAATAGCTCAAGTTTCACGATGTCGTTTATTAGGTGTGTCTAATATAAGTGGCAAATACGTCACCTTTTTAGATGGCGACGATTATTATCCGTGTGAAAAAAAGATTCAGTTACAATTGTCCATGCTGGAAAAGTTTCCATATTGTTGTGCTTGCTTGTCAAGTTATATAAGTACCGTTGAAGGAAAAGACGAAAAGCTACGTAGGTTATCTTGTGGGACTATTTTAAAAACAAAGAAATACATTGAGCATTATTATTTACCTTCTGCAACAATGATTTATCGTAATGTTCCTTTTGTTTGTTATGATGATAATTTTGATGACAATAGTATAAGTTTCGCTTTATTGCAAAGCAAACGATTATGTTACCTTGATGTTGTTACATTTTGTCACTATAAAACTTCAAATAGTTCTTGGATAAGTAAAGACGATAATGAGAAGAGTGTGGCTTTAATAAAGAATATCGACGATGCAATATGTTACTCTTCAATAAGAAACAGTTCCATTTTATTTAGGTACCTTTCTTTCATTGTATGTTTATATAAAAAAAGAAAACAAAATAGCATCTATAATTCAATGATTTCACGCGACTTATCTTCATTATTTATGCGCACTATAATAGATTATCGAAATTCAAGTTTATTTTGTAAAATATATCTTAAATATATGGTGTACATGCTAGTTTTAAAATATAAATTTTCAAGTTTGAGAAAGGTTACAAATGAAAGTAAAAGATAGTTTTTTAACTCAAAGAGAGATTAGCAAAATTGGTTTTTTATCAGTTGGTAAAAATGTTTTAATAAGTAGAAAAGCTTCTCTTTATAGTCCTGAACAAATGAGAATTGGCTCAAATGTAAGAATTGATGATTTTTGTATTTTGAGCGGTAAGGTTTGCATAAAAGATAATGTTCATATTTCTGCTGGCTCTTTTCTTTATGGAGGGGATGACGGAATTTTTATTGGTAATCATGTGTCTATTTCTTCTAGATGTGCTCTTTATTCAAAAACAGACGATTTTTCTTCCGGGAATTATGTTGGCTCGATGGAAATGCCATCAAATAGAAAATTGATAACTGCGCCTGTATATTTAGATGATTACTCAGTGATAGGAACCGGTTCAACTTTATTGCCTGGTGCAAAAATGCAAAAAGGGGCTTGTCTTGGCGCAATGTCATTGGCTAAGGGAGAATTAAACGAGTGGTCAATTTATGTTGGCGTTCCATGTTATTTTTTAAAAAAAAGGAAAGAAATAATCTGACCATGAGTTATTCCTTTGTAACTTTTATTACGAACGAAAAATATTTGGCAGGGCTAAATACTTTGTGCAAATCACTTTTACTAACGAAGACAAAATATCCATTGCATGTTGTAATTCCAAGTGACAGTTCAGCTGATTTTGAAAAATCTGTGAAATTTAATTGTTTTGGAGCAAAGATTATTAAAATTGGGAGAATTAAATTAGAGAACAAAATTTCAAATCCTTTGTATAAACATTGGGGTGATACTTTTTTTAAATTGAATGTAGCGAGACTAACACAGTTTAAAAAAGTTATCATGCTTGATTTAGATTTCCTAATTTTGAAAAATATTGATTCATTATTTAATTATCCTCATATGTCGGCTTGTGCTAGCGCTTTAATCAAATTCCCGGAGTGGAAGTATCTTAATAGCGGGTTGATGGTAATTGAACCAGATCTCGATTTTTTTAATCGTTTAGTTACAAATATTGAGAATGCAAGAAAGGCTTCTAAAACTGGCGACATTGGCGATCAGGATGTTTTTAATTTTTTATATCCTGATTGGTTCGAACGAAAAGAACTAAGAATACCTGAAGAATATAATGAGTTCTACAGGGCTGTATATAGACTAGCAAAGACCCTTAAACATGGATGGAAAGATATAAAAATAATCCATTACTGGGGAATTGTTAAACCATGGCAACTAACAAAAAAAGAACTTTTCAGACAATATCTTGTTAATGCTCGCTACGGAAGATTTGATGTAAATAGATGTTTACATATGTATAGGAGAATGATGAGAAAGAAAGTAGGTCTTTCTTTTAAAAGTTAAGGTTTATGATTAGTATCATTTGTCCCGTTTATAACACAGAAAAATATTTAAATGAGTGTGTCAATTCAGTAATAGCACAAGATTTTTCAGACTGGGAACTTCTATTAATTGACGATGGCTCGACAGATAAATCACCCAGAATTTGCGATGATTTTGCGGGCAAAGACAAAAGAATCAAAGTTTTTCATAAAAAGAATGAAGGACAATGGATTACTAGAGAATTTGGAATTGAAAAATCGCAAGGCGATCATTTCATTTTTCTTGATAGCGATGACTTGCTTGAGACAGGCGCGCTTTCTGTTATCAACAATTTTATATTAAAATATAATGCAAGTGTGTATCTTTATGATATTTCTAAATTGAATGCTGATGGAAGCAAAACGTGTTTACAAGAACTTTATGAAGAAAAGTTTCTACAAGGTTCCAAAAATATAATTGAATTTTGTTTTATAAAAAATAATTGTATTTCCCTTTGCGTATATTGTTTTAAGAAGTCATTTTATTCATCATGTTTAACTACAACCGACATGAAAAAGGATATAAGAAGCCAAGAAGACTTTTTGATGCTGTTTAATGTTTTGCAACAAACAAACGAATTATCAGTAATTCCCAAGGTTCTCTATTTATATAGAACCAATTTGGAGAGTGCCAGTAATTCCTTGATTGCAAAAGATTATTACGAGAATATTTTGATATCAAGTTATATATATAGAACAATATTTGATAAATACAGGATAAGTTTAAATAGTTGTTCTGACAAAATAATTAACAGGCTCTCATGGCAACCTATTTCTTTTATAAAAAGGGCATATAGGGAGTTTTCATTAAGTGAACAAAGAAAATCATTTAATATTATTAGAAAATCATTTATATATAAAAATTATACATTAAAGTATAAATTTAAATCAAAAAAAGACAGAGTCTTTTTTCTATTTTTTAAATTGCGTTTTCACTTGATGAATAAAATTTTGTTTAGGAAGTAAGAAATGGCGAAAAAAGAAATCTTGGTTAGTATAATAGTCCCTGTTTATAATGTTGAAAAGTATTTAGATGAATGTCTTGCTTCAATTTTAAAACAGTCTTTTAATGAGTTTGAAATAATTCTTATTGATGACGGTTCGACTGATAAAACCGTTAATATTTGTGATGATTATGAAAAAAAATATGAAAATATTAGGGTATTTCACCAAAATAATAAAGGTGTAGCGGCATGCAGAAATTTTGGAATTTCCTTAGCTAAAGGCAGCTTTATATCTTTCGTTGATGGTGATGATTTTATTGATCAAAATTATATAAAAATCCTTTATAATACAATTAAGAATATAGAAGATTGTGATATGTCTATTTGTTATTTACAAAAGCGCTATTTTGAAGGAGATGTTTTAAAAAATGTCTCAAACCCAACTTTTATGATTAGCAAGACAATGGATGAAGATTCATTTTGGGATACTGACTTTGGAATGAAGGGTGTCATAAATTTAATGACAAATAAGATGTTTAGGAAAACCTTGTTCGACGGACTTTCCTTCGAGGGAATCGTTTATGAAGATTCTAGAATGATACATAATTTAGTGAAAAAAGCTAAGCGAATGATTGTTGTTCCTGAAGTTTTGTATTTCTTAAGAAGATATGGTAATTCTTTAACATATAGAACCGATACATTAACTTCGATGGAATCGAATTATATTGCAAATTATGATCGTTTTTGCGATTTTTATGATCGGAAAAAATATAAACTAGCACTTAAATTTTTGAAAACCTGTCTTTTTGTTTTGAATGGATTGGTAGAAAAAACCGGATTTAAAATCCAAAAATTTAAATTTGCTCAATTAAGAAAATTGAAAATTCGATCGGGGGGGGTATTTAAAATGCAAATTAATTATCACGTTCCCACGATTGTACTTTTTGAAGCATAAATTTGATAAGTGGATAAAATAATGAAAATTAACGTAACAAAATCATCCATGCCTTCTTTCGAAGAATATATTTATGAAATTAAAGAGTTGTGGGATTCTCATTGGCTAACAAATAATGGAACAAAGCACTTGCAATTTCAAAACCAATTGAAACGCTTTTTAACAACTCAAAACATAAGTCTATACACAAATGGTCATCTTGCATTAGAAGCAGCTATTTCTATGTTTGATTTTCCACAAGGCAGCGAAATTATCACTACACCTTTTACTTTTGTGAGTACAACAAACGCAATAGTGAGATGTGGCATGATTCCTAGATTTTGCGATATTAACGATAAAGATTTTACAATTGATGTTAATAAAATAGAAAGCCTAATCAATGAGAAGACTGTTGCAATATTGCCAGTTCATGTTTACGGAAATATTTGTAATGTTGAAGAAATCGAAAAAATCGCAAAAAAACACAATTTAAAGGTTATTTATGATGCGGCACACGCATTTGGAGTGAAATATAAGGGTGTTGGTATAGCTAATTTTGGTGATGTTGTAATGTTCAGCTTTCATGCTACTAAGGTATTTAATACAATTGAAGGCGGCTGTATTTGCTTTAAAGACCCATCATTTAAGCAGCTTGTAGAAGATATGAAAAATTTTGGAATTCGTGATGAAGAGCATTGTTTATATGTTGGTGGAAATGCAAAAATGAATGAGTTCCAAGCATCTATGGGCATATGTAATTTAAGGCATATTGATGAATGCATTGAAAATAGAAGAAAAGCTGTAATTCAATATCGTAAACGTTTGTCTAATATAAATGGAATTTATATGATTCCGGACCAACCTAATGTTGAGCATAATTATTCTTATATGCCAGTAGTCTTTGATGGCTATAAATTTGATAGAAATAAGATAAAAGAAATGCTTGCTGAACATAGTATTGGTGCAAGAAAATACTTTTATCCACTTACTAGCCAGTTTGATTGTTATAAGAGTTTTGATAAAGGTGATACACCTGTTGCAAAACGTATTTCTGAGCATATATTAACTTTGCCATTATTTTCCGACATCACCCAGGAAGAGGTCGATAAAATTTGCGATATTATTTTAGGGTAGAACAATGTTTTCTTTTTTTAATAAGATTGATAATCGTTTAAAAATAAAAAAAGCATTTTTAAAATGCTCTTTTGTATTAAAAAACGGAAAATACAACATCCGTGGTAACGATTTTTTTATAAAGCCAAAAGACAATGCAATATTTTTTTCAACTTTCAAAATAAAAAGTAATAATAAATTCAGTTACTTATTAGATAAAGGAAAAATATATATCACGCCATATAAGACATTACTTATGGATGATAAACTGGTCTTTACTTTTGTAAAAGGATTTGATCGGTTTTCATCAATTAAGAAAAATATTCAATTATTTGCTAATAGGTTGCCCTACAAAGTAATGTCTACCAAATTTGATGATGACCATAATCTTATCATTTCTGACGTAGTTAAAGGTGATCAATTTAACGATGAAGAACGTTTGTGGATGTTTGTTCAATTTTATTTTAAAAACATTAAGAAGAAATTTTTTGAAGTGAAGACTTTGAATATGTGTGAAAAATCCGAAGATGTAATTTTTTATCCTCAACATGGTGATTGCCATACCAAAAACATTTTCTGGAAAGACGACAAAATCCAATTAATAGATGCTGATGATATTAATTTATATCCGCTTTTATACGATGTTTTTTATTATATTATTGCTAGTAAACACGAGGAGGCATTTAAACTTTTTTGTAGTGGTAATTTTTTGGCATTAGTACAAGAGTTTTGCAACATAAATGGAATATCTTATGACAACAGTTTCGTTGATAAGTATTTAGCCTCATATATTTATTATTGGGTAAACCAAATGAACATAATTAATGACCCTAAGACCATTCATTTTTACATTCGTTGGTTTGAAAATGCTGACTTGTCACAATTCCCAATGACATCAACTGCATTAGGCAAGTATAAGATGAATCTACAAAATCAAGGTATAATAAATGAGAAGCGTTAACAAGGTTATTAATTTTGCTTTAGCTAAAAAAGATTGCGTCCGACCTGTTTTTAAGCAGGAAAAAGAAGCGGATATAATCACCGTAAGCATACATTGTTTTGTTTATAATCATCAAAAATATTTATCGAGATGTTTAGATTCATTTTTAAATCAGCTCGTTGATTTTAATGTTGAAATCATCATTCATGATGATTTTTCAGATGATGGTAGTAAGGCTATCATCGACTCATATTTTAAAAGATATCCAAACATAGTTAAGCCAATTTATGAATCACAAAATGTATACTCTATGACGGGCAGTTTTGTTGATATGGCTGTTGCTACAAATGCAAAGTCCAGCGGAAAATATATTGCATTATGCGAAGGGGACGATTTCTGGATAGATCCACTTAAACTTTATTTGCAAGTTTCTGTTTTAGATTATTTTGGCGATTGTGGATTTTGTGTACATAGAGTTAAAGCTCAATCCGTGGATACAAATTATTCTACAGATGACAAGACAATTCCATTATTCAAGATGAATTCAAAGATGTTGACCGATAAGCATTTTATTTCACTTGTATATGACAGATATAATTTTCAAACGAGCTCTTATTTTTTTAGGGCGGCTGATTATTCATCCCTTTTAAAACTTCAACCAGAGTTTTTAAAAGTAATGCCAAATTTGGATGAGAGTTTATTGAGATATTTTGGTTCATTAGGAAAGACATGTTTTATAGACAGAGTTATGTCAGTATATCAGCAATTTGCACAAGGTAGCTGGTCTATAAATCATAAAGAAAACAAAGGTGATAAGAAGAGAGAAGAATTCTTTAAGGCACTTGAAGAATTTGATTTATTTACTAATTTTAAATATAAAAAAAGTTCCAAAAAATTAGTTAATAAAACTCGATTATTTGATTATATGGAAGTTAAGGATTATAAAACCATTTTTAAAAATAGAGATTTACGAAAAACATTAAGAAGACTTGATTTTCGAACATATATTTCATTAGGATTTAAAATAATTACGAGAAAAATCAAATGAAAAATATACTAATTATCGCAAATAACGGGATGGGAAACAGTGGTGTTCCGAATGTAATATGCCAAGTTATTGATGCTCAGTATAAAAAATGCCGAATATCATTGCTTGTTTTTAATGATGATGATTTTTATTACCCATTTTTAAAAGAAAGAAATGTGAATATTATAAAATTAAAAATTGAACCGCCTAAAACATCATTTAAAAAATTAATTTGGTATTTTTGGACTTATCCTCGCATTTTATTCAAAAAAAGTACTGAAATTATTAAGAACAATAAAATAGATATTATCCATTCTTTTAAAGAAGAAGAGGGATGGTCAATTTTAAAAGCAGGGAAACGTAATAATGTAAAAATTAGAATTACTCATTGCAATAATGAGTTCAGGAAACGCGTTGGTTTTATATCTGAAATCTTAGCAAAATATAATCGAAGGGAATTGCTTAAATACTCTTCTTGTAATATAGGGGTGTGCGAAAAATGCTGCTTATCAATGTTTAAAAACAAACCATATTCAATTATCTATAATTCCTACAATGAAACAAAATTTAATAATGCTGTAAAATGTAAATTGAAAGACGAAATGGTATTAACGCATGTCGCAACGTTTTCTAGTAGAAAAAATCAATTGTTTTCCATTGAAGTTTTGGAAGCAATTGTAAGGCAGGGGAATAAATGTAAATTGAATTTAGTTGGTTTTCCTGTGGAAGTATCGTATTTAGAAGATATTAAGGCTAGTATAAAAAGCAAAAAGCTTGAAGATTTTGTTTCTATTATTGATGGTAGAAATGGTGTTGGAGATATTTTTGAAAGCACTACATTCTTCTTGCTCCCATCTATTTCTGAAGCGGCTCCGATTAGCTTGGTTGAGGCACAAGCTTGTGGTATAAGTTGCTTTGCATCTGACACTATTACAAGGGAAATGGATTGTGGTGGAGTGACGTTTTTGCCAATCAATAATGCTTCCCAAATATGGGCAGAAAAGATTATTAAAACTTTTAGTACAAACAAAAATAAAAGAAATGTTTATGATATTACCAAGTTTTCATCAGACACATTCACTAAATCTATAGATAGAATATATAACTTATAATTTAGTCATAATTCTCTCAAATATTCTTTCACAGTTTTTTTGATCTTTGATCCCAAAAAAGCTATCTGAATAATTTTTTAGTTGAAGAGGTCTAATTTTGTTTTTGCCATCTAGTAGTTCTTGCAGCTTTTCTATAATGCTTCTTTCCGTCGTTTCAGAAGGGATAAATGTTTTGTCCATTTTATCAAAATAGCCTTCTTCATAATGACCTTTTTGAAAATCATCTTTATCAAATTGATAAAGAAGAATATTTTTGTTCATATATAAACAATCGAAGAAAACGCTTGAATAGTCTGTGATCAATATTGCGGCTTCTTTTAGCAAATTTTGTACAGTTTCTTCACCATACTTAATTACAACGACATTATCTAAATCATCAAATTCTTTTGAAAAAGACTGCAATGATGAATGGAGATAAAACATCGGTTTAAGGTTATTTTTTGCACAAAGCTTTTTAAGAGTTTGATTGTTCATTAACGAATGCCAATGTTTATAGTAGGAACTGTTAACAAAATCATCACTATCAATTTTTGCTAGATATCTTCTCCATGTAGGCATGATTAGCAAACTTTTTTCTTTAATTCCAGTGTGGAGATTGTCAAATCTAGCAAACCCGGTTAATACTGCCTCACTTTCTGAATACCCAAATGTGCTGCGTACAAATTGATGCTCAAATTCAGATCCACATATGTAAATATCTAGAGCCTTGCATACCTTTCTGTAAAAGCCGTATTGATTGTTGTATGTAATTCCGTGTTGTAAAAATACATGAAGATTTTTTGTTCTATATTTTCTTAAATACAACATAAAGTTTGGCCAAGGGCAATAGCCGAAAAGGTGAGAGCTTATTTGCACTTTACATCCAATGGCAAGCATAAAGTGCTTTATGGAACCAAACTCAACGATATCGTTCGGATCTATTTTGCTGGCATCCGGACTGCCCTTACTTAATAAGTAAAAAACCTTTAAGTTTTTGTGGTTTTTCTTTAAAAAGTTATAAAACACATAGCCATTATCTTGAGCATCTGTTCCACGCTCACAAATGAGCCAATTATTTTTTCTGTGATATAGCAAAAACGCAGGAATGTACAAGAAAAGATAAAAGAATAAAAATGTTGAATATTTGAGCTTTGAATCGCACTTTAAGTAATTTTTTTTATTCATAGATTTTCTTCGTGGTGTTTTAAGTGATTATATCATTTTTTCATTCATGGTTGCTTCATTTATAATCCGAAACAAGGTGATAGAGTAAAATATTTGTTTTGTTTTTTAATAATTATACTGTAACATATTTATAAATATGAGCCTCATAATTAATAACAACGTTACTTATATTGCTTATATTCTGTTAAGGCAAAAGATAGATGATTAAGAATTATAAAAAACTTTTTCAAATAAAAGAAAGTAATAGGGCGATATTTTTTATAACACTTATTTCCGTACTTTTCTTAATTTCTTTTTCGTTTTGTTTTATCAGTGGATCGATGAATTCAAAAACAAAAGTGGAACAGACAGCAGAATTTGTTGCAAATGTTGTAAAAAATAATACTAAAAACGGAAAGTATGCAGCTTTATTAGTAGAGCCCAATGAAAAGACAGATAAAAATTTAATTGATACTAATCTTGAATTATATAACTTATATGGTGTTTTTAGAGAAAATATTGCCAGTTATGTCAGCACCGTTAATGCCGATCACCAATATGATGTTAGATTTAAGAGTATTTCTACAAATAATTTAAGCTATGTATATGTTACTTCTGGATTTAACACAGTGCCATATCACGGGCATTTCAAACACGAGTATTATCCACTTGAATTAATGTTTAAAAGAGATAAATTGAACCCAAGTTTTAATTCCCTTATTTATATTTCGCAATCTCAAGCAGATAAGTTTTTGGATTTGGATGGTCTCGAACACAGCACTGAAAATTATCAATCATTGCTTAATACGAAAGTAGTTCTTAGGACAAATGGTGTTGAAAAGGAATGGCAGATTGAAGACATTTATTTAGAGCAAAATTACTTTTATGATGCAGTTACTGAATGCGCTGGTGAATTTGTTTTTGCTTGGTCTTCTGATGCGTTTCTTAAAGGTCCTAAAAAGCAATCCCTTTATTTTTTATCCTCTTATTCTTTTAGAAATTTGTTCTATTTTGATTATGCAACTTCTCTCTACCCCCAATCTGATTTTGATTACAAGGTAAGCGACTATAATTTTATAGATGGGTATAAAATTGATACTTCTAGATTGGTTTTTTCCACAAATTCGCATGACCAAATTGGTTCATTTTTGGTTTTATCTTTTGGAATTTTGTTGGATGTTTCAAATTTAATTGCTGTTTATTTTTTACTACCTAATATAAAGTGGTGGTATCACATAGCGTTTGGCATATCGACAATAACACCATATTTGGTCTTTAAGTTGATATATTTGATGACAGGCAACATTGCATTATTTTCGAGTTTTGCAACTACAGCAAATATGATAATGTTACTGAGCACTATCTTTTTATATGTGATTATTGTTTTGTTGAAAAAGAGGAAAAGGAATGCGGTTGATTAACAAGCTCAATCTTTTAATTGGCTTTTTGGTCGATGAATTGAGAGACAATTTAAAGATTAAAAAGATTGCCTATTACTTAGTTGCAATTACTATGTTTCTTTATACTGTCTCAATTCCGGCTTTTTCTGGTAGGGCAAAAATCTATATTATTTCTTATGTATTAATGGCGTTATTTGCTGCTGCCACTCTTTTCTATGTTTTTGTCTATGACAAGTTTTCTTTTCAAAAAAGACATTTGATATCTGTTTTATTTGCATTAGAAGCTTTTATAGGAACAGCTATTTATTCTCATGATTTTAGGAGATGGTTATCGATCTTCTTAATGGTAATAACTTTGTTTGTTTATTATTTTGCTTTTTCTGCGATTAATAATTCCCGTTTTTCGCTCAAGATTATTATTTTCTCTTTTGCGGTTTTTGCACTTTATTTCGTGATTGTCTACAGGAACCAAATTCTTCATTTGCAGATTAGCAATAGAATAGGCGATTATTTTGATAACCCTAATGCTGTTGGGTCTTATTTCTCTTTAGCGTTTTCTACTTCGACTTATGTAGCTGTTATGTTTGAGAAAAAAAGAGAATTATTATATTTAATTCCGTCCGCCATTTTTGTTTTGTGTGGGATATTCACTGGTAGCAGAACATTCATTGTTCTAATTGTTGCTTCGCTTTCAGTAATTGTTTTTATTAGATTCAGAACTAAAAAATGGTTGCTGTTAATTGTGTATGCTTTGTTGGTGGGTCTATTTTTCATCCTCATTAATCTTCCTGCTTTTGCCACTTTAAAAATGAGAGTTGATCAGATGCTATACACCTTATTTGGAATTGGCAATTCTAAAATTGATCACTCATCCATTCACAGAGTCCTTTGGCAAAGATATGGTTATTATTTGGCCAGTCATAATTTAATATTTGGATATGGGTGCGAAGGTTTTTCGATTTATTCAGGAATTGGCACATATAGTCATAGCAATTTCTCCGAAGTACTGTGCAACTTCGGTATAATTGGGTTTTCTTTGTTCTATGCTTGCTATCTCGTTCCTTTTTTATATTGTTTCGGCGGAAAACAAAAAGATAGATTTGCTGTTATTGTCTTTGTTATATATTTCTTGTTCAAAGGTTTCATCGGAGTATCATACTATTACAAGGAATCGTATTTGATAATTGCATTATGTATGTATCTTACAAAAGATTCAAATTATGTATTCAAACCTCATTCCGTTAGCTTAAATGAGTGCTGCGAAGTATCTATATAGAAAGTAGATTAAAATATGAACAAATTAATAAAAAAGAGAAAAACACATATTCATCCATCTTTTTGGGAGCTATTTTTAAGTTTTCCTAAATCAATCATTTTCAACTTGAAAGTCTTACCTTTTAAACAAGCGATAAGAGTTCCAATTTTTGTTTCTTATAGAACAAAACTTATAGGTGTTAATAAAAAGAGCTTTGTTGTTAATTTTTGTGATAAACCAAAATTTGGTTCATGTAGATTGGGAATCAGTGGTTCTGAAAGCGGACATTTAATCCCTAAAAAAAGTTTAGTACTTATTCGCAACGGCGGAAAAATTACTATCAATGGTGTTTTTGGTTTTTCTCGTGGAGTTTATTTGCACTGCGATGAAGGTACAATGACATTTGGAAATAATTTCAAAGCCAATTATAACGCACACATTTCGTGTGAACACTCTTCTATAATTATTGGTGATGGTTGTTCATTAGGTTGGGATTGCACAATCAAGACTTGTGATGGACATCACATTTTAGTAAACGGTGAAGAGACTGTGAATTATGGTCCAATTGAGATTGGCAATCACTGTTGGGTTTGTTCAAAAGCCTCTATTCTTAAAAATGGTTTTTTGGGCAGCGACTGCGTTCTTGCATATAATTCGATATTGGGCAAAAAAGTATCTGACAAAGACCATTTATTATATGCGGGCCAACCTGCTCGCATTGTAAAGGAAAATATTGATTGGAAAGTATAAAAATGTCCAATGATTTTTTAGTTAGCATAGTTACTCCGGCATATAACTGCTCAAAAACTATTCTTGAAACATTTGATAGTATTAAAAAGCAGACATACACAAATTGGGAATGGATTATCATCGAAGATCATTCATTAGACAATACTTTCGAACTGCTTTCTAATTTAGCGAAAGAAGACAAAAGAATTGTGTTGTTGAGAACGCTTGAGAATAGTGGCACTGCTGTTGCGAGAAATATGGGTATTGATAATGCAAAAGGTAGATTCGTTGCTTTTTTGGATGCTGACGATTTATGGAAACCAAACAAACTAGAAGTTCAAATTAAATATATGATAGAGAACGATGTGTCTTTTACATATTCGAACTATGATGTTTTGCTACCTGATGGAAAGATTGTATCATTTGCCCCAAAGAAAGGTTATGCGGATTATAAAACCCTTTTAAAGAGAAATGATATTGGGTGTCTTACTGTTGTCTACGACTCCACAAAGATTGAAAAACCATATATGCCACTAGATGCACAAAAAAGAGAAGATTATGCCGCATGGCTTGATGTTACCAAAAAAGGAATAAAAGCAATCAAAATTAATGAGAGTCTAGCAATCTACCGTTTAGGCAATGCTACATTAACATCGAATAAAAAGAAAATGATTAAGTATCACTATAGAGTTTATCGTCATCATGAAAAATTTGGTGTAATTAAATCTCTATATTACCTTTTTGCTTTTATGATGAATAAAAAGTTTAGTAAATACAACTAGAAAGGCCAAGAAAACATGAGAATAACGTTTGTATGCGACACGATGGATTCTGGTGGTGCTGAGAGAGTTATATCGTCCTTGGCTAATTCATTTTCTGATTTTGGGCACGAGATTTCTATCATTATGCTTGCCAAACGGGCTAGTGGCTCATTTTACAAACTTTCCGATAAAATCAGACTGATTGGTTTAACTACAAATTTATCGAAGGATCCATCTTTTCTTAGGAAATCCCGTTTGTTAAAAAAACAAATTCTAGATATTAGACCGGATGTTGTTATTTCTTTTCTATCGTATGTGTGTATATATACGTGGTGGTCTTTACATGGTACAAGAATTCCTTATATTGTATCTGAAAGAAATGATCCAAACTCTAGAGGCAAGATCAAACAATTTTTACTGAATATATCTTTTAAAAAATCGTCTGGATGTGTTTTTCAAACCGATGACGCTAAAGATTGGTATAGAAACATTTGCGGAAATAAAAGTATAGTTATAAGCAACCCTGTAAATTTAAGTTTTATTCCAAATCAGTGTCCAGTTCCAAAAAAACAAGTACTTTATGTTGGACGCTATTCTGAACAGAAAAATTGCCAATTGTTAATAAAAACCTTTTTGAAATTTCATGAAAGACATCCAGATTATTGTTTAATGATGTATGGTGATGGTTTTCTTGAATCTGAATTGGTAAGTTTGGTTAAAGAATCCAAAGCAGAAGAATATATCAAAATAAAAAAAAGCAGCAAAACTTGGCAAGAAGATGAGTTTGATTCATCACTCTTCGTTTTACCTAGCAGATATGAGGGTATGCCAAATGTGTTGGCAGAAGCATTGTGCCTTGGCATTCCATCTATTTCAACCGATTGCCCTATTGGAGGGCCAAAAGAATTGAAAAAGATTTTTCCGGAACTATTAATGCTTTGCGAGAATGAAAATTTAGATAGCATGGAAAACGCTATGGAAAAAGCGCTGCTTGTAAAGCGCCAGAAATTTGATATACCAAAAGAACTTGATAAAACATATATAGCTAACAAATGGTTAGATTTTATTCAAGGAGCAATAAAAAGAGAATGAGGATATTGTATCTAACTTGCTTAATTAGTAAAAAAGAAAAATATGATGGTGAACGTATAAAAAATACATTAGTTTTTGATTCGCTGAAGAAGATTTCGGATGTTGATGTTATTGATTTCACCAAGAATAAATATATAAATGTTTTTAAGACATTTTGGGTGACTTTTTTTAAAAAGAAAAAATACGATTATTTCATTATTTCAAAAGATCCTCACGGCGCAAATGTAATCCAAAAAATATTGAATATTACAAGAATCCCTTCATCAAAGATTATTTATTTTGAAATTGGCCCATTTTTGTATGACAGAATTTTAAATGGTTCGATTAAGAAAGAAACATTCATAAACGACAGATTAATTGTGGTGGAAACCAAATCAATGAAGAGAGAGTTAGAATCTCTTGGATTCAAAAATGTTGATGTTTTCCCAAATTTTAAATCCATTTATAATATTAAGTTCAATGATAAGAAATATCCAAAAAACGTTTTAAACCTAATATATTTTTCTCGTATTGAGGACCAAAAGGGAATCTATGATTTAATAGAGTGCTTAAAAGAAATTAATGAACACGCAATTAAATATACTCTAGATGTTTTTGGAAGACCTCAAAACAAAAATGAAGAAGAGCGGATCGTCGACATATGCAATAAATATAGTTATTTAAATTACAAAGGAAAGCTAGACATCAATGGTTCCAACTCTTATGAGCAACTCTCTCGCTATGATTTGCATGTTTTCCCCACTAAATATGCTGAGGGTTTCCCTGGAACAATAATCGATTTTTTTATTGCTGGTGTGCCGACTTTGGCATCAAGTTTTGCTAGAGCAAAAGATATCTTAAGCTCTAATGACTCTATTATTTTTAAACAAGGCGATAGAAAAGATTTACTTAATAAATTAAAATACATTTATGAAAATCAGTCGCTTCTAAGTGTTTTAGGAAAAAATTCATATTGTAGAAAAGACGAATATTCAATTAAGGCATTTGACTTATATTTAAGTAAAATATTTGGAATTGTTGAGGAGGACACTTGAAAATGAAAGGCATTATATTAGCTGGTGGAAAAGGGACTCGCCTATACCCGATTACTAAGGCTGTTTCTAAACAACTTTTACCCATTTATGATAAACCATTAATCTACTATCCGCTTTCAATTCTAATGTTAGCATCTATTCGTGATATTTTGATTATTTCAACGCCACGTGATATTTCATCATACAAGGAGCTTCTTGGAGACGGGTCTAGAATTGGTCTCAAGATAAGTTATGCAATCCAGGAAAATCCAAGAGGGCTTGCTGATGCATTTATTATCGGCAAAGATTTCATTAAAAACGATTCTGTTTGCCTAATTCTTGGTGACAATGTTTTTTATGGTCAAAATATGACTGGCATTTTACAGGAGGCTATGTCCCATTCCGATGGAGCTGTTATTTTTGGATATCCTGTAAAAGATGCGAGCAGTTTTGGAGTTGTTGAATTTGATTTGAATGGTAGAGTTATTTCGATAGAAGAGAAACCAAAATATCCAAAGTCAAATTATGCAGTCCCAGGTCTATATTTTTATGATAATAATGTCGTTAAAATCGCCGAGAAAATTAAACCTTCAAAACGTAAAGAAATCGAAATTACAACTATAAATAACGAATATTTGAAGAATAACAAATTATACGTTGCTTTAATGGGAAGAGGAATGTCGTGGCTTGATACAGGAACTCCCGAAGGAATGCTTCAGGCTAGTAATTTTGTTCAAACTTTGCAAGAAAGACAAGGTTTCTATATTTCATGTATTGAAGAAATTGCTTGGAGACGTGGTTTTATTACGACCGAACAATTGTTTAAGTTAGGTAAAGAGTTAGATAAAACTGATTACGGACAATATCTAATGTCTCTTGCTAGGGATGGTATTAAATGAAAATATTAGTCACTGGTGGAGCCGGATTTATTGGTTCAAATTTTATATATCTTCTTCTAGAAGAAAGGTCAGAATGGATAGTGGTGTGTGTTGATTCTTTGACATACGCTGCTAACTTTCACACTTTAAATGAAGCTCTTAAAAATCCTAACTTTAAGTTTTATAAAGAAGACATCAGAAATAGAGATGGGATCTTTAAGATTTTTGAAGAAGAAAAACCAGATGTAGTGGTCAATTTCGCTGCTGAATCTCATGTTGATAGAAGCATTAAAAACCCAGGCATTTTCTTAGAAACAAATATTTTAGGAACACAAGTTCTTATGGATGCATGTAGGAAGTGTGGTGTTAAAAGATTTCATCAAGTAGGAACCGATGAAGTATATGGAGATTTACCATTAGATAGACCAGATTTATTCTTTACTGAAGAAACACCTATTCATACATCGTCGCCATATTCAACAAGCAAAGCTGCTGCTGACTTATTAGTTATGGCGTATCATCGCACATATGGATTACCAGTAACTATTTCTAGGTGCTCTAATAATTATGGACCATATCAATTCCCAGAAAAACTAATTCCATTAATGATTAACAATGCATCTAACGATAAACCTTTACCAGTTTATGGAGAAGGAAAGAATGTTAGAGACTGGTTATACGTTAAAGATCATTGTTATGGTATTTTAGCAATCCTTGAAAAAGGCAAAGTTGGTGAAATATATAACTTAGGCGGACATAACGAAAAAGCTAATATTGATATAGTTAAAGTAATTTTAAAAGAATTAGGTAAACCAGAATCTCTTATTACTCATGTTGCTGATAGAAAGGGTCATGATCTTAGGTATGCAATTGATCCTGCTAAAGCGATGAGAGAATTGGGCTGGAAACCAACCACAATGTTTAAAGATGGAATTAAATTAACAATTGAATGGTATAAAAACCATATGGACTGGATGAAAGAGTGCACTAGTGGTGAATACCAAAAGTATTACGATAAAATGTATGGGGATAGATAAAATGAAAATTTCAGTCGCTGGTACAGGTTATGTTGGGTTATCAAACGCTATAATCCTCGCACAAAATAATAAAGTTTACGCCGTAGATGTAGTTCCATCTAAGGTGAATTTAATAAACTCTAAAAAATCTCCAATTATTGATAAAGAAATTGAAGAGTATTTAGCAACTAAACAATTAGACTTAACCGCGACACTTGATGGTGATAGTGCGTATCGCGATTCTGAATTAGTTATTATTGCCACTCCAACAAACTATGATTCAAAAACAAATAAGTTTGACACTTCTTCAGTTGATTCAGTTATTGAACAAGTTAAAAGAGTAAATCCTAATGCCTGGATAATTGTTAAATCAACAGTGGGTGTTGGTTATACACTAAATGCTAGAAAAGAGCATGGCTATGATAAGATTCTTTTTTCACCTGAGTTTTTAAGAGAAGGAAAAGCCTTATATGACAATTTGTATCCATCAAGAATAGTGGTGGGAGTTCCAGAGAAAAAAGAACCTTATTTATCTAAAGCAAAAGAATTTGCAGAATTATTGCAGCAAGGCGCTATCAAAGAAAACATTGATGTTCATATCTTAGGATGCACCGAAGCTGAAGCTGTTAAGTTATTTGCTAATACCTATTTAGCGTTGCGTGTCGCTTACTTTAATGAACTTGATACATTTGCGCAAACTAAAGGCCTTGATACGTTAGATATCATCAAAGGTGTTTGTGCTGATCCTAGAATAGGGGATTACTATAATAATCCTTCATTCGGCTATGGTGGTTATTGCCTCCCCAAAGATACTAAAGAATTAAGAGCGAACTTTGAGGATGTTCCTGAAAATCTTATATCTGCAATAGTAGAATCTAATAGAACTAGAAAACAATTTATCTGTGACCGTGTATTAGACATGGCGGGTTATAAGAATGATGGTAAAGATGATATTATTGTTGGTATATATAGATTAACTATGAAATCTGGTAGTGATAACTTTAGACAATCATCCATACAAGGTGTTATGAAGAGATTACACGCGAAAGGTGTAAAGATTGTTATATATGAACCAACACTTAAAGATGAAGAATTCTTTAATTGTAAGGTTATTAAAGACTTTGATGAATTTAAGAGATTATCTAAAGTTATAATCGCTAATAGATACGATTCATCATTAGATGATGTTAAAGATAAAGTCTATACAAGAGACTTGTTGAGGAGAGATTGATTTGTGAGTGAAGAGTTGATTAAACTAAAATCTATAACAAACGGAAAATATAAAATTATATTTTCAAAGCGTTTGGTTTTGGTTTCTGACGATCCTTTAGAAATCGTTTTTGATTTAAGTGGTGAACTAAATCTTGTCTTAAGATTTTCTTTTGAAGAAAAGAAGGAAGATAAGCCCTCTTTTGCGATGAATTCAATTCCGGTTGATAAAGGTTTTGGATATCACTTTATTCTATACAACTTCAGTAATTCCATTGGAACAGGGTTAGTTGAACCTATACCATTAATTTCACATAATGTGGATGGAACCGAAAAGAATGTTTGCATTTCTTTTTTTGCACAAAAAATTGGAAAGGCTCGGCCAATTATTGATGCTGCGCTATATGAGGAGATTTGACAAATGCCAAATAAAAAACAACCAGCATTTAAATCTGTTGCCAAATTTCCAGTCCAAAACGTAATAACTGAGGATGTTTTTTCACTGACTGATTCACAAGCGAGAATAATTTATCGAGATTTTTTGGCTAAACGTATAGGCTTTGGGGCTTTTTTCTCATTTTTAGGCTTATTTATATCTACTCTTATCACATTATTAACAACCACTTTTAAACCAAATTCATATATCCCAAATCTCCCTGATATTATGAAAGGTTTCTTTATTTGCCTTTGCTTTTTGTTTGGTGTAGCTGCGTTATTGTCTTTGACGTTTGCAATTATTGGAGCTATAAAACACAATGAGAAAAAGTTTATCAATGTTTTAAAAGAATATTCACAAAATAAAGATTAGTATGAAAATATTAGTGACAGGTGCAGCAGGATTTATCGGAGCGTTTCTATGTAAACGCCTTTTAGAGGCCACAGATGATGAAGTGGTGGGATTGGATAATCTCAACGACTATTATGATGTTTCTTTAAAAGAAGCTCGTTTAGAAATGCTTAAACCATTTGATAAGTTTACATTCATCAAAGGTGATATTTCAGATAAACCATTCATTGATAAATTATTTGATGAATATAAATTTGATATTGTGGTC
>JAIKVY010000021.1 GCA_024685275.1 Clostridia bacterium | reverse complement strand
CTTAGGTTGTTCGTGGTGGGAACAATAGGGATCGAACCTATGACCCTCTGCTTGTAAGGCAGACGCTCTCCCAGCTGAGCTATGCTCCCACATTTTGGTGACCCCTACGGGATTTGAACCCATGTAGCCGCCGTGAAAGGGCGGTGTCTTAACCGCTTGACTAAGGGGCCAGATTTTCATTACCTGGTGGCGGCGATCGGATTCGAACCAATGACCTGCCGGGTATGAACCGGCCGCTATAACCAACTAAGCTACGCCGCCTTTGTTCTGGTTGCGGAGAGCGGACTCGAACCACTGACATCCGGGTTATGAGCCCGGCGCGCTACCAACTGCGCCACTCCGCGATACGTGATAATATAATAATCTTATAATTATTATTTGTCAAGCAAAAAATTTTAGTTATTTAATTATTAATAATTAGCGGCAATATAAAAGAACACTATATCTATCGTCGATAAAAGTAAATAAAAATCCTATTTATTTTATAAATATTTAGTGTTTTTTTGCAGTTTTATATGCTATTAATAGATTTGTTAATTTGCTTCATTTCTTGACATATTGACATATTGTATTTAAAATTATATTACTTGGAAATAGACAGGATTATTAAAATAATCCTACATTGTCGGAGCGAGGAAAAAAGTGAATTACGGAATAATACTGGATATTGGTGTAGTAGTTTTTGCATTACTATTTATCATATTTGGGATTTGGAGAGGTTTTTATAAAATCATATATGGTTTGATTTCTAGTTTGGCTGCAGTTGTTTTAGCTGTAGTTTTAGCTTCAACTGTTGCTGGTTTTATTATGCAAAAAACAACTCTCGATGATCATTTATATAACGCATTAGATACCAAATTAACAGCCGCTTTGCCAGCCCCATTACATGCTTCAGATGTTGTTATTAGATATACATACAATGAAGAAGAAATGGCATATACAATGTCGGTAGCGTATGAAGCTAATGAATATGAATCAATATCTTCATATTTAGAAACCACAGAAGCTTCTCAAGTATATAAATTAGCTGGTAAATTAGTAGATGGATTACTTAATAATGCAACTGTAAAGGGTGCTATTGAAAGAATGGCAAAAGAACCAAATGCCGGTGAAGAAGCTACATATCAAACCACATTTGCAAACGTAATAGTTATAATGACAACTGCTTTGATTATGATAGCAGGAGTGTTTATTGCCCTGTGGATCATACTTTACATAATAATCAGGTTAATAATGATGCTAGTTAAGAAGATTGTTAACCATACATACATCGGACATTTTGTTGATAAATTGTTAGGTTTTGTATTAGGTGCTGGAATTGCTTTAGCTATTATTTGGGGCGTTTTAGCTATATTTAGAATGCTCACAACTTACACATTCATTATTCCTGTAAATGAACTCATTGAATCATCGACATTAACAAAATTGTTGTACAACAACAACTATTTATATACATTAATGGCAAATGCAAATATTCAACAAACGTTGGTAAATTTAATTGATAAGATGATACCAGCATCGTCTTAGAGATAAATATCTAGAGAGGAATCTAATATGAAAGTTTTTAATAGTGTAATAGGTAAAATACTTGGTGTTTTATTGTGTATTATCATAGGTATGGTTTTAGCTGTCGGTGGAGAAGCTTTAGCTGTGTATCTATTAGGAACACGACAAAACGGAGTAAAAACAGTTTCTGATTTATATAATCAATATACGCCAGAAAGTATGCCAAAATTAAATTTATCAGATGAGGTAAAAGCAATGTCGGTTGTTAATTGGGGTAAATCGATTATCAATGCTGCGACTTCATCAGAAGGAAAGATAGGCGATATAGAAGAACTATTAGGCACAAGTATTATTTCAACTAAATTAAATGAACTTTTAGGCGTTCCTGTTGATGCTGTCAAAGAAAGTTCGTTATCAGGAATTGGAGAAACAATAACAGAAAACTTAACATTAGGAGCTGTTGCTGATAAATTTAATGTTACATTGCCTGATTTACCTATATTTAAAGATCAAGAATTTTTAGATAAGCCTATCGCTCACGCTTTTGAAGATTTAACAGAATATGAATTGAATAAATTTATTGATATAAATGAAGAATCAAATGTTGTAATTAAAAGCATAGCAGATTTAAAAATATCAGAATTAGGCACAGATGCATTAACAGAAAAAGTTAATTCTCTTAAATTGAATGAAGTTATGGAAGTTGGCGAAGAAAGCCATCCAGTATTAAAAGCATTACAAGATTTAACAATCGGAGAATTAAGTGGTTCTGGAGTTGAAGAAAAAATTGGAACATTGTTCTTGGACGAAATCTTAACAATTAGCGAAGAAAGTAATCAGACAATGAAATCTATTCAATATGCTACAACAAAGTCACAAATAGTTTCTATAAGAATATCTGATACTACTGCATACATAGGAGATAGAAGAGTTGAAGGATATGAATATGTAACATATGGTGATGAAAAATACGTATATTACATAAAGAATGGTGAAAAAGTATATGAGAGTGGTGGAACACATGCTCAATTCTTAAAAACTAGAGATTACAAAAATTATTATAGACCTATGATAGGTATTGAAGATAAGGTAGGAACCATAACAATAGGAGAATTAGTTGAAATTGATGAAAATGATACACTTCTATATTCTTTAAGAAACAGTACCATTGATTCATTACCAGAGGATGTTAATAGATTATTCTTAGGTGAAATTTTAACAATTACCAATGAAACAACTAAAACACTACAAGCATTAAAATATTCAACATTAAAAACTGTAGAAACACTAATTGATAAAGCAGGAACAACTATTGAATATGGACAAGAACATGAAAAACCAGGATATATTTATCTTATTAATGATGGAAAATATTATGTTGGAATAATAAATAATTTAGGAGCATTAGATGAAGCACTAAATGAACAAAGTATTCAGTGTTATAGAGCATATGAAACTAAATTATTTGATAATATTTATTATCCAATGGTAAGTATTGATGAAACGACTAAAAATCTATTAATTGATGAATTAATGGATGTAGGAACTAGCCCATCAAAGATTATGGATACTATTAAAGATGCTGCTTTAGAAAGCAATATAGTTGAATTGAATAAAACGAATTTTGATGATTCAACAACAACATATATGGCAACGGCAGAGTATGATGCAAGTTTAGAATTAACAAAATATGCAGGTAATTATCTTTATTCAACTAGAGGAATAGCATATATTTGTAAAGTTGATAAAGATGGAAATAGAATTATATCTGATGGCAAATACACAGCATATAGAACAAAGATATATAAAGGCAAGTATTATCCAATTAAGGGCGTTTCAGATCAAATAGATGAATTAACATTAGGAGATGCAATTGAAATTGATAGTTCAAGCCCAACAATATTAAAAACATTAGAGGGCACAAAGATTAATGAATTAGGAAATGCTATTGCTGAATTATTTATTGATGAAATTACAACAATAGATTCTGGATCTCCAACTGTATTACAAACTTTAAAATATTCAACATTAGAAGATCAAAAAGAACATTTAACATATTCAACAAGTAATTTTGTAGTTTATCCTGGCCCACTAGCCGTTGCTCCTGGATATGATTATTATGTGTATAACGATAAAGTTTACGCAATAGACGCGGGAACCATATTAACTAACAGTACAGCATATGATTTCTTTAAGACAAAAGAATATAAAAGCATGATTCGTCCACTAGCTGGCATGGGAACAAAACTTGATACATTAAAACTAAATGATGTATTCTCAGAATCAGAATTAAGCCAAGGAATCCTTTCGTTAGTTGATCCAAATACTCGTATCAGCCAAATAAGTACAGTAGTAGCTGATGCGGTTCAAAAATCAACGGTTTCGGTTTTACAAGGAAAGGGGGTAATAAGTGAAGTAGAGGTTTCACCTTCAATAGATAAAGATATTAAATCGTTTATATTTAACAGTACGTTAACAGACATGGTTCAAGGGTTAGTTAATTTTGCAGCAAATCCTGTAACATATATGGCTCCAAATCCACCAACAATAAACGATGACCAAATTAAGCCCGTAAAGAAAGATATATCAGGTACTTATTCTTCATTAACAGCGTTCTTGGGTGCAACAGCCCAATATGGAACAGCTTACTTAACAGATAATGTGACGGTAAATATAGATTCTACATTAGATAGTGATTATTATGATTCTGACGAGAACTGCTATTATATTCCTGTTATGAATTTTGATTCAGCTTCAGGTTATACATTAACATTTAATAATGGAACAGTAAAACTTGCAGTATATGATACAGATGATTTGGATAATTTGACAGGAATATCTAATAATCAATATGCTTATGTATATTATAAATCTACCGTATATATTCCAACAGCTATTAGTGGTGGAAATATAACCATAGAGGCGAAATAAGATTGTTAGAAATTTAAAATAAACACAAATAAAGGCTCCCAATTATATATTATATGGGAGCCTAATTATTTAATATTAAAAATAAATTTATTTATTAACCATTCTTTTTTGGACGTCCTCTTTTTTTAGGTGCTGAAGTATCTACTGGTTTTGTTTTGGTAGATTTTTTCTTTTTAGCTTTAGGTAAATCTTCGTCATCATTGTCATAATCATCAAGCATTGATTCGGTTATAATCTTAACTTTTTTACTCGTTTTAAATGGATCTAAATATTCATCACTTTCTCCATCAAAATCGTCGATATAATCATCGTCATTTTCTTCTTCCTCTAATTCTTCTGTGGATTTGAGTGGTTTAGAATCTTCTTCTTCCTCAGCAAAATCGGCTTCAGTTTCAGTTCCTTTTAAAGCTTCAAGATCGTCATCATCCATTGGTTCATCTTCATCTGAAATTGCATCTGAATCTGTATCATCTAATTCAGTATCTTTAGTTTCGTCTTGGGTATCATCTTGATTTTCATCTTTTATAGGCTTTGCTTCATTTAATTCAGCCAATTCTTCTTCAGCTTCTTTACAATCATTGCATTTTGCTTTGTCCTTTGGGATATAGTTTATTTTACAAATAGGGCAAAGAACTAATTCTTCAGTGATATCTTCATCATCTAATTCAATATCTTCAATGATTTCTCCATTTAATTCTGATAAACAAACATCGCAATATTCCTTATCCTCTAAAATGTAATTCAATTCGCATCTAGGACATTTTTTGTATTTAGGCATATATAAACCTCCATTATCGAATTATAAATTCGATATTATATTATTTATATAATATATATTTGTCAATACCTTTTTATCAAAAATCAAAACAGAGCATTTTAATATGCTTTGGAAGGCTAGTTAAAGTAATAAAATACAGCATAAATAATGTTATTATAATTCACAATTTGTCATTTAATTATTAAATAACATAGTTATTTAAGCATTATCGACGATATAATATTCATACTTGAAAAAAAACAATTGTTATAGTAATATAATATATATTATGTGCGCGCGTATATGTAAGACAAGAACCAATAAGATTATTTTTAGCGTTTTATTAATCGCTATTATTTTTTCTTTTGTATTTACGTTGGTTTTTACTGGCTATTCAAATAGCACAGAATTAGCAAAAGCAGATGATCCAGTTTTTGATGGAACTCCTTCTTTGAGATATTTAGAAGCTGGTGGAAATCTTAATGTTTATTCAGATTACAAAATTATTGGAACAAATGTTGTTGAAAATGTTCAAGCATTGTATGTTTTCATTTATGACTATGCTCAAAATAAGAATTATTCCTACATATACAGTTCTAAAAAATTAAGCGATTCTGAGCTTCAAACGACAAGAGAATCTGACTGGAAATCAGTTAGTAGAACAGGAACAGTAATTTCAGATGGGAATGGGCATGATTGCTTAAAGATAGAAGATGATCACACATTAGATCAAAATATTGATTGCTATTATTATTTCAAATGTTCATATACTGAAATAGTTGATGGAGTTCAAACTCAACGTAATTTATATTACAAAAACGTTCACGTTATGATTAATGTTAACGAAGTAAATATTGGATTTGCTTCTGTAACTGCTCAAATATCTTCAAATGGACAAGATGTTGCATATAAAGGAGAATGGTTAGCTAGCGGTATTAAATTTACAGTTATCACTCTTGATATGGTAACAAGAGGTGGAAGCGAAGCTACACCAGCAGCATTTTCAAATAACAACGAAAAGTTATATTATTCAACAGAAAGCGATGCTCAATTAAGAGAAAATAGATGGAGACAAGTAACAAGTAATGTTATTAATATCTCAGGTATCTCTCTTTCATCAGCTGTAATTTATTTTAAATTAACGAGTGCTAATGGTGAAAATGTACAAACATATAGTTATGGTAATACTCCAGGAAAAACAGAATACAAAGTAAATATGGATCCTAGTGAACCTACCTTTAATGTTAGCGCATCTACAAAAAATGCTGGCAATGAAGATATAGAGTATTCATTCACTGGTGGTTGGGCTTGTAATAATGTAGTTATCGAACTTGTAAATACAAGCAATTGTATTAGCACAATTAAGTATGAATATGCAAATGAAGATGGAGTTTGGAGAGCTTTATCAGAAAACAAATTAACTCTTGATAGATCACAATTAATTAGATTTAGAGCTACTTCTTTAGCAGGAAAAACTGTTACATCAGATTCTAGAAGAGTTTTAATTGATAAGTTAACTCCAAGCATTCAAGTATATGCAAAACATCCTAATCCAAAAGCAGCTACTGGAACCAATCCAGAAGATATTTCTTTAGAGAAAACTATTTTAACAGATGGTGTTGTTGATTTTGGATATGCGAATGAAAAAGCTACAATAAGTTTATACAATAAAAATTCAATGGGCGTTGCTATTGCAAATGAAAGTAATGTTTCATTCCAATACCAAGAAAGAAGTTCTGTTACTGGACAATATCCTAACTCATGGACAAATATGTCTAATAATAGAACAGATGAATCTAGCAGTGAAGTTTATTATTATCTAGTTGCAGATGTTAGAGAAAATGTTTCACTTGCTAAGAGATATAAATTTAGATTAGTTTCTGCTGCTGGATTAGCTAGCGATGAAATAGAAGTTAATGTGGTTTTACTAAAAGGCGTATTTTCTATTGAAATCGAAAATGTTAAAGCCAATTCAGTAACAGCAGATGGTTGGGCATCAGACTTCGTTTTAGTTACGATGGTTATGCCTACAGATAGTGTTTTAAATAATGGTGTTTATTCAACGCCTACTACAAGTTATACTTTCTATTACAGCGCTACAGATAATTCATTTGGGTTAACCAGCGCTACATCAACTCCTTTAGAATTCTATAAAGAACAAGATGGAATAGTATATTTCTTATATTCATTTAGATTAATAGCTAGTGCAAATAGTGCTTTCCAAATATATGCAGAGAATGCAGCTGGAAGAGCAAGTGCTAATGTAGAAAAAACAGATCAAATAAAAATTGACGTTATTCCACCAACTTGTGATATGGTTGCATATATTCAACCTACAGTAACTCATATTCAACCAGATGATTATGTGTATTTAGATGTAGAAAATCCAGGTTGGGTTAATGGTTCAATTGCTTTAAGACTTGAAGTAAAAAGAGGTGTATCTGGCGTATATGTTAGACAAATGGAATATGCTAGAAATGCTCAAGGAACTATTCTTGTTGATGCTGAAACAGGAGAATATATCTGGCAAGAAAGTTCAGCTAATTTACAATCTAGTGAAACTATAAATAAAGAATCAAACGAATATTATGTTTACTATGTATATATAACTAAAGAGGATACTGACGTTGCTATGGAAAGCAAAGAGTATAGATTTAGAATTTATACAGGTAGTGGAATATATGTTGATAAGAATTTTGTAGCAAATATAGATACATCAGATAATATCGTATTAAATAAGGCTTCATTTGATAGCGATGGAAAACAAATTGAAGTTAATAATACAGGTGTAAGTTCAATATATGATTTAAGTGATGAAGACAATAAGTATTATATTTGTAAAACTACGACAGCTACATTTACAAGTAGTTTAGATACAGCTGAATTTGGACAACACTTTAATTTATATTATTCAATTTTTGATGGAACAGATATTAGTAATTTAAGTGCATACGTTGAAACTTTAGATTATACATTATCACAAAATAAAGAGATTGAATTTTCAGTACCATCAAATTCAAAAGGTATTATTTATTTTGCTGTTTATTTAGTAAGCGGAGCAAAAGATTATGAAGGAAATAGTAATAAATCAGGTAAGTATATCTTTATGGTTACATACAATACACTTGATTTGACTATTTCATATTCTTTAAGAGCAACAAATGGCAGCGGAATAGATTTAACATCACAGATGGAAAATAATGAATGGGTAGCTGGAACAATTGATGTTGATGTTGAAATACAAATTAATAATGATGGATCTACAAAGGTAGATGAAAACTATAAATTCTATTATCTTTTAAGAGATAATAATTCAACACAAACACTTGCTCAATTAATGCAAAATGAATCCAATTGGATTTTAGCTGATGGTAATATTATTGGTGATAGATATTCATTTACACTAGCATTTACAAATAGAAGTTTTAATGGAAAAATTGCGATTTCAGTTTGTAATGAGGCTGGATATAGAAATAAACAAGAAGCAGAATCAGCAAAGAATATTATGATTGATAATACTCTTCCATCAATTGATTTAGCGATATCATATGGGGAAGTAACAACAGGACATATTGAAGGCTCTAGACCAACCACAAGTGATAATTGTATATCTAACCAAACTATTGAGGTTGGGGGAAATCCTTACTTATTAGAAAAGTGGACATATTATAGTAGCACTGAAATTTACTATAGCATTGTAAGCAATAACGAAGCTTCAGAAATTACTTATTATTATCAATATTTAGGTAGTTCTGTTTCAGATATAACTAACAATGTAGTTACACTTAATACAGAAACTGAGAAACATTTGTTACAACTTACAGCAACAAATAATACGTTAGAAATATTTAAATATGCATTAGCTCAACAAAGTGTAGATTTTAATCCAAGTACACCAAATAAATATTACACAGTATATTTTGCAATGTATGCAGTTAATTCAGTTGGCGGAGAAGATGAAAGTGCTTATTTATCAAATGCAGTTGATAAAACGGTAACAATTGAAAGAATATATGAATTTGTATTTGACTCAAGTACTCTTTCTGGAGAAATGTCATCAAGCGCTTCATATATTTCAAGCAAAGGAATGGAAGGCTTTTTAGATCAGAATTATATCTATCTTAACGTTAATACAGTTTCTGGAATAGGCGCAGGTGGAAGCGTTTTACCAAAAGAATATATTAAATACCAATTCTCAGTTGATGCATTTAATAAGAAATATAATAATATTTTCTGGTTTGATTATGTTGATGGTGTTGATGTTAAATGGGCAGAAAATGATGCTTATGAGACATTAATATTTAGCGCTGAGCAACTTGAAGAATATGTGCTTACTATTAATGAAGAAGTAATTCATCCATTTGAAAATGGTGTTTCTAGTCCATTTATATTTAGAGCTATTAATAAGGCTGGGACATACTATGAATTTGATAAGTTATACATTCTAATCGACGAAACTGTTCCAGAATTTACAATTAATGCTAAAACAAGTAAAGGGGCAAATTATACTGGTGGAGATGTTGGAAGTATTAATAATATTGATGCAGCAGATTGGACAAATGGACCAGTAACGATAGAAATTAAAGAATCTGTTATACCTGTTTGTGGCGTTAGTATGATGTATAAATTACAATATTTAGACAATGGTACTACAACAGAAACAGAAGAAATGAAAGTACCTGGATTAATCTTTACAACGGATATGATATCAGGATTTAACAGGAATAGAGATGCTGTTTTAACGATTATTTTATATAACGCAAATAACCATGAGAAGAAATCAGAAGTTCAAATTAGAATAAGTGTAGATCAAGTAGTTCCAGTCTTTAGTATGGAAGGTAAAGCTTCAAACGATGAATCTGATACAGAAGTTGATTTTGTAAATGGTGGCTGGACATCAAAATCTCAAGTATCTATTTCTAAGAGTATAGTAAATTCAAATGTTTCACCAGTCATATATACATATATATATGAAGATGCAACTAGAAAAGATGAAGAAAAGACTTGGGGTGAAGAACAAGGTACCATTTTAGTTGAACAATCATGCGTATTAACAGTAATAGCTAGAAGTGGAGCTGGACTTGAATATTCAATCAGATTTGTAGTAAATATCGATACAGTAGCTCCTGTTATAAAGTGGGATACAATTAACGTTATTGATGGTGAAAATTATTATATCGATTTAAGAGTATATGTAGAGGAAGCAAACATTGAAATTTGCGAATACATAACTATTAAAGGGGATGAAAGAGGATTTGCTTTTGACCCATCAGGATATATTTTAAGTACAAGTAGCGTAGATAACTCTATAAGATATGATGCATCAGGAAATGAATATAGAGGTTATGTAAAGATATATGTAAAAGATTATGCTGGAAATACAGCCTTTTATACTGTAAATATTTTACCATTTAATTTAACAGTAAGTAATATTACGTTAAGCGATGAAGATTTAGCACAAGTTGATTTATATGAAGATATGTTATCTCAAGCATCAGGTTATATTACATCAAGTAGAAAAGCATATTTTGAGAATTTAATTTCTAGATTAAGAGATAGAATTAATACATTAAGAAACGAAATTTCAACATATCAAGATTATCTTGAAAAGATAGCAAATAGATCAAGTTTTGAGTTAAAGAGTGACTACAAAGAAATGTTTTCTTATATGGAAACATACAATGACTATGCTAAATACGGAACTGAATGGATACAAAAAGCAATAACAGGTGATTCAACAAGCAAATATTATAGATATTATCAAAACTTCAAAACACAATTTGATAGACTTGATAAACTTATGAAAGCTGTAGAAAAAGTTCAAGATGATGCTATTGCACTTCCAGCTATTAACATGGTTGAAAGAGAAGATTATGAAGAAATATTAAAAGTATATAATGAGTACTTCAACTTAACATTAGATCAAAGAACCTGTTTTGAGTCTAACTTATATAATAAGATTATTGATTTAAAATCAGCTTGCGAAGCATTACTTTTAACAGATAAAACATCTGGTGTAAAAATCGATGGAGACGTTGCTGAAGGTGCTACAATAAGCGTTGATACACTTTCAAATACATCTGATACATATAAGAATGCACAAGAATTATTAGTTAAGAATAATGATACAGAAACCGAGCCATCATATATTGTATCAATTCATAGAATTTCACTTGATGGAGCGTATTCACAAACAACAACTGGAGAATTAACAGTTACTCTTCCAATACCAGAAGATTATAGAGGATATATTTACTTCTCAGTTTATACACTTTCAGATGATGGTGCTATGAGAAAAGTTGAAGATAGTCAAATTACAAAAGATGGTGAATCAGTAGTATTCAAAACTGAATCGCTTTCAACATATGTATTATGTACAAGAGCGGATATCAAAAAGACTGAAACCACAGCTGGTGAATATGGAACAGTTTTAGGATTGCCATTAACAACAAAGATGATTAGATACTTAATATATGGCGGAATTGCCCTATTTGGAATTGTTATATTAGTAGTAGTAATTATGGGCATTAGACATCGTAGATTCCTAAATAGTTACAACAAAGCATATCGTCATTCATTATATAGAAAAGGTGTAAAAGGAATTCCTAAAGGAAACAAAAAATAAAACATTTAATTTTTAGTATTATATCACTACACATCAAAGATTATTCTATTATGGTGTGTAGTTTTTGTTTAATATAATGAGATTTTAGTTATACCCAATTAGTAAACCAAGATATGATTATACAAATTTATACCCAACTTTTTACTAATTTTTGGTTGGGAATAAAAGTTGGTAATAAAGTAATAACAACCAGAAAACATTCAGATAGAATAATTCTATAAAAGAGTGATGCCAAAAATGAGGCTAAAAATGATGCTATATTTGATGTCAAAAAATAATACAGAAAAGATATAGTAAATAATACAGAAAAGATATAGTAAATGATACAGAAAATGATACAGTAAATGATACAGAAAATGATACAGTAAAAATTAAAATTTTGAATACATTTAATAATAGTGAATGCTGAAAATGAAGGATTGGTTTTGATTTGGCATTCACAATGGCACTTATAATGGCACTCACTATATATAGTTAATTTAAAATGAAATAAATAACAGAAGACTTACTTAATATCTTTTTTATCGGATTTGTGTTGCATTTTGAAAATCATATAAAATGTAATTTTGGGTTCCTTATATTCAACTTCTAGTTTACTGTTATGTTTTTCTGCTAATTGAAGAGCTATAGATAATCCTATGCCAAACCCACCACGTTTGTTGTTGTGTGACTCATCTTGTCT
>JAIKVY010000013.1 GCA_024685275.1 Clostridia bacterium | reverse complement strand
CCGTAAAGAGAAATAAACTCTACTGTATATGTTTTTCGTACAATCAAATGAATTGTTTTTTTGAAGCCACCAGCACTCAACGCAACTTCGACACGCAAATCTGAAGGGGCTGTCGAAAGAATTGTTAACTGATTTTTATTGTTTACCTTTGCGTACACATTATCCCCAACAACAGAAATACTCTTTGTGTATCCCACTGCGGTTTCTGGTAGTACACGGAAAAATATATCATTGTCTATGCCAGCATATGCAATGAATTCGTTTTTTTCATTTGCGGTTTTTCCATTGACAGTAATATCTGTTATGTCATTAGGCATTTCAATCGAAGGTAACCCTGACGATTGCATTAGATCATTATATTTTTCTAAACCATATTTAATAAAGTACGTTTGTAATTGGTCTGCTCGTGTCCCACTCGTTATTTCACCATTTACATCTTCATAATAATATGTATTTGTATCTAACGCTGGATCAATTAAATCCCATATCGGACACAAAGATCCTGTATCCTTTATCCCAATCAGGGATGCATGTTCGTTAAGAGATTTTTCCCATTCAGCATAATTTTGTGCTATATCTCTATCTGAAAGCATTGCATAATCCGAACCACCTAACACCTCCAATGTGTTTTTTATATCAATGTTTTTTTCCTTTGCCTCTTGTAAATAACTGCCACTGACGTTTACTCCTGTTTCTGCATGGATATTTCTGATTTCAGTAGACACATTTCCTTTTATACTTTGAAAATCGGTTTCCTCCGTACTTGTATAAAGATAATAAGAGTAGATTTTCCCGCCCATTACAGCACTTGTAATAAAATGTGTTCCATACCGATTAAACAATTCTGCTGGGGACAAATCTGAATACAAATCTTTTCGAAAACCTTTAGAAAGAATTGTCTTGTATGTATCTAAATCACTTTGCAAAACAATATAAAATTTTTGATTATTGATGGTAACACAATGAAAATATTTAGATTGGGCATTGCTTAATCCACCTGAATATGCAAGTTCCACATTCACACTACCACCTAATACTACTTTCTCATAACTAACGTTTACATTAGCTGCAGCATTCCATTGTGACATAAAGTCTTCCATATTCTCGCTTTGTACTTCTTCCACAACCGAATATTTGGAATCAACTTTCAATAAACGTAATTTCAATATTTCGTCGCTATCTAAAATTGGGGCACTTGTTTTCACGTATTTATCTGAAAATATCGATGACTTGATCACATCAAATCCATATCCCAAAAACGCCTCCTTTGTCGTTAAATCATCAAACTCTGAATAATAACCCTTCTTTGCAGAATATCCAATGCTCTTTCCATACTCGGATGATACAAACGTATCCCTATTCCCGTTTGCTTTTATACGAAAAATACATGACATTTCGTCATCTGAAATCTTATACTCGTTTTTTTTGGTCGTTATAATAGTTTCTTCATTATTAATACTGATTGTATACGAATCAGCATTTGGGACTTCCTCCCAATAAAGAATTCCATCTGAAATCCATACATTTTGTGGGGCATCTAGTTTTATCCCTGTTTCTATATTCTCTTCGCCTGTTTCTTGATCAATTGTATTTTTCGTTGAGCCACAACCAATAAAAATAATTGAAAACAATAAAAGAATCACGCAAATAAAAATGCCAAATAATTGTTTCTGTCTCATCCTTTTCCCCCGAAATGCATCATTATTGTTGATTTTACATTTCTTTGTGTTGTATGTCAATGTCCTGTTATATCAAACATAATTCAATCTTAAGTATCTTAATATGCCATATAAATAAATCAGTTATTCATTTCTCTTTATGGACTTTTATTACTAATTGTTCTATACTACATATGATTATTTTTTAATTAAGAGGTTACAAATGAAACTAGGAATTGTTGGATTACCAAATGTTGGGAAAAGTACATTATTTAACGCAATTACAAAGAATAAAGCTCCTGCTGAAAACTACCCTTTCTGTACTATTGATCCTAACGTAGGTGTTGTTCAAGTTAAAGATGAAAGAATTGATAATTTAACTAAGTTATATAACAGCAAAAAGACAATATATACAGCTATCGAATTTGTTGATATAGCTGGTTTAGTTAAGGGTGCATCTAGAGGTGAAGGTTTAGGAAATAAATTTCTTTCTCATATCCGTGAAGTTGATGCCATTGTTCATGTTGTTAGATGTTTTGAAGATGAAAATATTACACACGTTGATGGTAAAATCGATCCTATTAGAGATATTGAAACTATCTCTCTTGAATTAATATTTTCTGATATTGATCAAGTTCAAAGAAAAATGGATAGAGTTAGAACTCAACTTAAAGGCGATAAGAAATATGCTGTTGAATTAGAACTTCTTGAAAGAGTTTTAAAAACTTTAGAAAGTGGAAAATCTGTTAGAAGTATGGATTTAAATGAAGATGAAGAAGCATATATTAGAGA
This sequence comes from Clostridia bacterium, assembly GCA_024685275.1. Classification (GTDB taxonomy): domain Bacteria; phylum Bacillota; class Clostridia; order Christensenellales; family DTU072; genus CAG-1782. The sequence continues at coordinate 7,065 of JAIKVY010000013.1, read as the reverse complement.
TTTATTCTTATTATCTGATAAAAAAGTTATATATGTTGCTAACGTTAAAGAAGGCGAAGAAGAATGCCCTGCTGTTCAAAGAGTAAAAGAATATGCTAGTAAAGAAGGAAGCGAAGTTGTTGCTATTTGTGTAAAACTTGAAGAAGAATTATCAGAACTTGAAGATGAAGATAAGGCAATCTTTATGGAAGAACTTGGTATGACTGAATCTGGATTAGATAAGCTAGTTAAAAAGTGTTATAGCCTACTAGGGTTAATAAGCTTTTTAACTGCAGGTGAAAAAGAAACAAGAGCATGGACAATTGAAGAAGGAACAAAAGCTCCACAAGCAGCTGGTAAGATTCACTCAGATTTTGAAAGAGGTTTTATCAGAGCTGAAATAGTTGATTATGATGTCTTAATGGAATGTGGTTCTTTTAATGCAGCAAAAGAAAAAGGTAAAGTTAGAAGTGAAGGTAAAGACTACGTTATGAAAGATGGAGATGTCGTTATCTTTAGATTTAACGTTTAATTAAATATTTATTTTATATAAATAAAAAATCACCGATTTCATATTGATTTCGGTGATTATTTTTTTGTTATTACTTGTATGTAATTAGATTATTTACTAGCTTTTCCTTGGTTAGCTACCTTGTTCATTTTTGCTTCAACAGCAGCTAAATCTGCAGCAATGAACTCTTTTGATAAAACGTTCATGTTTTCATCAAGTTCATACATCAAAGGAACAGCTGTTGGTAAATTAACTCCGATAATCTCCTCTTTTGTTAACTTTTCTAAATACATAATTAATGCTCTTAATGAGTTACCATGAGCAGCAATCAATACTTTCTTTCCAGCAAGTAAAAGTGGTTTGATTTCTTCATTGAAATATGGAATAACTCTTTGAACAGTTATTTCAAGACTTTCTGTTAATGGTAAGTCTTTTTTATCAACTCCTGCATACATTTTTTGATTAGCTGGATTTCTTTCATCAGTTTCTTCAAGTGGTGGTGGTGGAACATCGTATGATCTTCTCCAAATTTTAACCTTTTCTTCACCATATTTAGCAGCAGTTTCAGCTTTATTTAATCCTTGTAAAGCACCATAGTGACGTTCATTTAATTTCCATGTTTTAATAACAGGTAAATATTCTCTGTCTGTTTCAGCAAGAATTGTATTTAATGTGTGAATAGCTCTCTTTAAATATGATGTAAAGCAAACATCAAATTCGATACCACGTTTCTTTAATTCTTGACCAGCTTCAATAGCTTCTTTTCTACCAGCTTCAGATAATTCAACATCTGTCCAACCAGTAAATAAGTTTAATTTGTTCCATTCGCTTTCGCCATGTCTAACTAAAATTAATTGCATTTTTTCCTCCAAAATATTTAATGTCGCTAATTCTTTTTAGCTTCATAAATTTTACAATATACAAAATTAATTATCAACATAAAACACATAATCTATGGCTTAACTTTTTCCAAATCGGAAGTTTGTAAGGTTTTAAATCGGAAGTTTGTGAGACTTTCAATCGGAGATTTGTGAGAGCTGAACCGAGTAAATATTGCAAATCCGACCGAGTAAAAAATGAGTTTTGAACCGAGTAAATGTAAAAAATATACACAATAAACACAAAAAATATTTTTAATCTTTTAAACATCCTATCGGTATTACCTTGACTCCACTATCTAATGTATAGGCATATTCCCCAGCTGTGATAACAAGCATTAAATCAGGTTCTCTTATTTTTATACTATCTTCTTTTAAATTGTTCTCTTTTATTAGTGACTTAACCTTTAATAAATTTCTCTCCGCCTTTTCTATTTCTTTTGAACCCAATTTGATTTCAATTAAGGCATATCTACCGTCTTCTAAATGTAATACTGCATCTATTTCTAAATCAAATTTATCATGATAATGAGACAAATATCCTTGTAACCCATTTGAATATACTGTCAAATCTCTATAAACTAAAGATTCAAACATATGACCAAAATAATCTAAATCCGTATAAAAATACTTGTTAGATAAGTTCATTGCAGCAACAGCAATTGATGGATCAATAAACATATGCTTTTTTTGAGCTCTTAATGATTTTTCCGTTCTAATGTGTGGGCACCACGCATCATAATCCTTAATAACATATAATTCTTTTAACTTATCAACATAATTATTAAAAGTATCAATAGAAAAACCATAACTTGTAGAAGCATCTGCATAAATAACATTATTTTTACATAATGTGCCAATGTTTCTTGCATATGCTTTTATAATTGATTTTGTCCAATCTGGATTTCTCTTTACATTATCAATCCTTGATATATCATCATTACAAATTTGGTAATAATAATCTTTGGCTAATAATAATTTTGATTCCTCTCTTTTTATTTCTAATGTCTTAGGCCATCCACCACGACATGTAGCATCTATTAGTTTTTCAATAGTCAAATTAGATTTACAATTAATTTCTTTATTGGGATTTTCAAATAATTCTTTTAACGAAATCAATCCATTGGATTCGCCACTTTCAAATAGACTCATAGTAGTCATTTCTATTGTTGTAATTCTTGCAATCCCAGAATGAGCAGTTTCAACTTTTTTTGAGGAAGACCCTGTAAGATAAAAACTTCCAAAATCACATCCATCATCACATGCTTTTCTAACCATTCCCCATATAGATGGTGCATCTTGCCATTCATCAAACAATATTGGCTTTTCATTTTCTAAAAATAACGATGGTTTTACATTAGCAACCGAAAGATATGATGCTCTATTATCTTCATCTTCAAATTCTATATAAGTTTTACACCTTTCTTTGGCTGTTTTTGTTTTTCCACATCCTTTTGGGCCAACAATTTGAATGCCACCAAAAGCTTCTGATTTTAAATCAATTTCTTTATCAATAATTCTTTTGATATAATACATTTTCACCTCTCATATATATCATACATTATATGATATGAAAATATAAAAATCAAGAGTGTTCGGCAAAATCTCACCTTTTTGTTCGGCAAAATCTCACCTTTTTGTTCGGCAAAATCTCACATATAACCTATACAACTATGTTGTCTATGCAAATACATACATAGTTTTATTGTTTTTGGACTACTTATATCTATAATTATGGAGTAATTAATTTATTGTCATATTTGGAACCAATAGGTATTTTGGTCCTTTATAATTAATAAATGTATCTACTTCTTTAGATAACTTTATTTTCGTAAAATCTTCTTTTAGGTTTCCAGAAATTGAAAATCCGGTAACTGGAATAGTATTTTTGCCGTCAAAGTAATAACCTAATCTAACTTCGCCACCATAATAACCAGAATAATCATCTAGCTGTGGTGATGAAAATGTTACGCAATAGATGTATGGTTCTTTTGTTAATTCTTCATATGTTAAATTGCCTTCTTGTAATTGCATTAATCCAATGTTTCCTGTTGGGTTTTCAACACTCATGTATTGTCCAAATCTACTTGAACCATTAAGTTTTTTACATATTCCTTCTTCTATTATTTTAACTTCTTGCAAATGAATTCCATCTAAATCAACAGGTGATGAATCGCTAAGTTCATCAATTACTGGTTTTAATGTTAGGTTAAGTTTACAATCGTTATCTTTTGATAAGTCTTCATCTAGTGATAGAACATTTGAATTAAGATGATGAGATTCATAACTTAGGTTTGATTTTAAATATCCAGTTATTTCAGAAATCATTTCTGGTCCGAATATTACGTTAATATTTTTTAAATCAACTGGTGGTTTTTGAGCAATACTTCTTGCTTTAGCATTATTCAGTAATTCATCAACATCTTTTGTTATTCTTTCATAATCAATTTTAGCAGTTTTTAGTGAATAATAGATTTCAACTTCTTCCTTTTCACCTTTCCATGTTGGAATTATTTCAATAAATAATTCTCCTCTCTTGGTTTTATTATCAGCACCTTTAGAATTAACTAAATGCGAATCGATTTCTTTTACGAATATCTCTACTGAATTTATCCATCCTTCTTTATACCTATTCGCTTTGTATATCGCATTAGCAACATTAAGAGCTATTTCTTTCTTATCTTCTTTTAATATTGGTGAATTAGCTTCAAAACATATTGTATTACCTTGTGGTAATGTGTATTTTTTGTTCTTTGATAGTTCTGTTCTTTGGGCTGCATCATTTAGTTTTTCTAATATATCTTCATCAGAAAGAAGTGGAGATATTGCTACTGTTGCATCTCCTACTGTGTCACCAAAATCTTTATATAGTGTCAGAGAATAAGTAACTGAATCTACACATCTATTTGTTTCTAATTTGTCCAAGACATAGAATAATTCAATTGAATTAGTTTTTGATTCAATAATTCTATAGTCTGTTATATCTACGTTTTTTAATAATTGTTTAATACGCTCTATCATCCTAATTTAACCCTCGCTTTTAAATGTGGACCGCCATCACATACTCTAACCCATTCTTTGTGCCCTTTTCCACAATATCCTGCTCCATCTAATCTAAATTCATCTGATACCATAGAAATACTTTGTAATAAATCAGGAACATAACCTGACATAACAACTGGACTAACGATATTCCCTGTAAATTTTCCATCAACAATCTCTAATCCATATTCAGCTGTACATTGTATTTGCCAGTTTTTAGGATCTTCCATTCCATTATTTGTATCACAAAGGTAGTAACCAAATTTTATTGATTTAATCATATCTTCTAATTTATCTTTTCCTGGTTCAAAATATGTATTTGTCATACGAGTATATGCTTTGTGTGCATAGTTTTCTCTTCTTCCGTTACCTGTTGGAGTTGTTTTTAATTCTAGAGCTGATAAACAATCTGATATTCCTGTTTGTAATATTCCATTTTTAATTATTAATGTATCAGAAGATATTACTCCATCGTCATCAAAGAAAAAACTAGCAACTTGTGTTGCCGCTGCTGCTCCATCATGCATATTAACTAAATCTGAAGCAACTCTCTTATTTATGTATTCTTTTGCTTTTGCTCTATTTTTTACAAACATGTCCATTTCGACACCATGACCAAATGCTTCATGAGCAATTAATCCAGTTATTGATGGATCAGTTATTACATCATATACGCCTGGAACAACTTGTTTTGCATTTAGAAGTTTTATTGCTAGTTCACTAACATTTTTAATCTCTTTTTCAATACTATCTAATGATAACAATGTATCTGGAGAACCTTTTACTTCTCTTGCTTGCTTTATATTCTCTCCATCTGTTGCTATTGCTATGATGTATGAATTTGTCCATGTGTAATATTGATCTAGTTCTTTTGTGTTATCTATAAAAATCTTTGATATTTCAATTCTGTTTAAAATTGCAGCACCTTGAATAATCCTTTCATCGGTATTCTTTAAAGCATCCTTAATCTTTGTAAGTCTTTCTTTTATTATTGGAATTGTTAATGGATTATCATTTTCTCTTGCAAATGATTTTTTTATACTTTCACCTTTTAAACTTTTAACACTTACTCTTTCTTGTTTCAAATTATCAAGTTTAATTTCTGATTGTATCTTTTTTGCGATATCTAAATAACAATTATCATCTATATAACTAAATGAATATTCACTATATCCAGCACCATTGAATATTTTTGCTACAAATCCATATGAAATATCTGAATCTGAAATGCTTACATTTTTAAAATTTACATTTGCTCTCAATCCTTTATTCGCTTCACCAAGAATTGAAACATATTCATATGTTTTTAGTAATTCTTCAACGAGTTTTTTACATGCTGATTTTGTTTTTAATAAATTCCTATCTAAACTCATTTTGCCTCCCTTTGGTATAATTATTATACCAAATTTGAAATATACTTACTAATACAATTATTGAGTATGATTATATTTTTTCTTTTAATTCTTCTAAACGCTTAATTAGTGGTTCCATTATTGACTTGAGAGTACCCTCAATAAATGGATTTGGAATGCCAACTGTCTTTAATAGATTTAAGAATGATTTAGAGCCACCTAATTTACATAACTCATAATATTTGTTCCACGCAGTTTCATGATCTTTTAAATCTGATAAATAGAAATAAAAAGCACAAACTTGGGCTAATGTATAATCGATATAATAAAATGCAGTATGGAATAAATGTGATTGTCTTTGCCAATATGCTCCATTTTCATAATATTTAACACCATCATAATCACGCCAAGGTGTATATTTCTTTTCTATTTCATGCCATTTATCCTTTCTTGCCTTTATTCCGCAATCAGGATTTTCATATACAAAATGTTGGAATTCATCTATTGATACTCCATATGGAATAAATGAAATAGAATCAGCTAAATGCATAAATCTATATTTGTCAGCTTGATTGCCAAAGAAAGAATCCATATATGGATGAGCAAAAAATTCCATACTCATTGAATCTATTTCGCATGCTTCTAACGTAGCCCATACCAAATCAAATGTATTTAAAAATTTTGATGAAGTAAATACTTGAAAAGCGTGTCCAGCTTCATGTGTTAATACATCTACATCCCCACTAGTTTTGTTAAAATTTGAGAAGATAAATGGAGAATTATATTCTGGAATAAATGCACAATACCCGCCACCTCGTTTTCCTGGCTTTGTTTCTAAATCTAATAATTCATTATCTTTCATGTATCTAAAGAATTCTTCCGTTTCTTTTGAAATACTAGAATACATTTTATATGCTTTTTCAACCAATTCATTTGTTGAACCAATTGGTCTTGGATTAATATCTTTATAAAACATGCTAACATCATATTCTTTTAATTTTTCAACCTCTAGCCTGTTTGCTTGTTCTTGTCTTAATTTGTTCACAATTGGAACAATTTCTCTATATACTTGATCCCTGTATTTTTCTATATCTTTAGAGTTATAGTCACTTCTCTTTAATCTTAGGTACCCAAAGTCAACATAATTGTCATAACCCATCTTCTTTGCCATTGCATCTCTAACCTTAACTAATTGATCATAAATCTCATCAATTTGGTCTTCTATTGAAGCCATGAATTCTGCTTTTTTAAGGTAAGCAGCTTTTCTAATTACTCTATCTTTATTTTCAGCATACGCTGCCAT
>JAIKVY010000158.1 GCA_024685275.1 Clostridia bacterium | reverse complement strand
TTGCTTGCGACAAAAATGAAATTTGTAAGAAACAAATTAATAAAATTGTTAAAAATAAACCAATTAGTAAAAAAATGTTATTTCTTTTTTTATACATTCAAATTTAATTTTCGCATTTGTTCTACAAGAACTTTTTCATTTGCTGCTTCCATTTCTGTTAATGGACCTCTAACTGAACCATCACAGAACTTAAGATGTTTCATAGCGCATTTAACAGGTATAGGATTAACTTCACAGAATAAAGCATGAATTATTGGTAAGAATTTTAGTTGTAATTCTAATGCCTTATCCACTTTTCCCTCAAAATATAACTTACACATTTCTGAAGTTTCTTTTGGGAATAAATTACTCAAAACAGATATTACACCTATTCCACCTAAACTTAAAATTGGAATAATTTGATCATCGTTTCCAGAATAAATGTTTAATTTATCTTTTATAATCAAAGCAGTATCAGCAATTTTGCTAATATTACCATTAGCTTCTTTAATTGCATTAATATTTGGATGTTTGCTTAATTCGAGATATGTACTAGGTTCAATATTTACTCCTGTTCTACTTGGAACGTTATAGCAAATAAGTGGGCACTTAACCGAATCTGCTATTTCATTATACATATTGATTAATCCTTTTTGTGTAGCTTTGTTATAATATGGAGTTACTATTAATAACGCATCTGCTCCTTCATCACTAGCATATTTAGATAATTCAACAGCATATGCTGTATCGTTACTTCCTGTTCCTGCTATAATTGGTACTCTACCTCTTGCTTGTTTAACTGCAAAAGATATTGCACTTTTATGTTCTTCATCTGTTAATGTTGAAGCTTCGCCGCTTGTGCCACATACAACCAAAGCATCAATTCCAGAATCAATTTGCCAATCAATTAAACTTGCAAATTGATTATAATCTATTTCTTTTGAATTCTTAAAAGGTGTGATTAATGCAGTAGCTGCCCCTTTAAAAATAATATTGTTAGCCATTTTTCCTCCATATCGGTAAATTAATTATATTACACAATTTATTAAGTTTTCTTAATAAAATATAGTTATATAGTAAAGATTGAAAAAATAAAAGTCAATTTTACAATGTAAAATTTATGATAGAATTATAAAAATACTTTGTTAAATGCCATTAATTACTCTTAATTGCTTTATTGCATCATGAATCATTTCAATAGTATTTGATGATGTCATAGATATATCAGTATATTTTTCTTGAGCAAGTTCACCAGCTTTTCCACATAAAAATGAAGCAAACCAAGTACAATCAATACAAGAAAAATTTTGACCAAGCATACCAACTAAAAATCCTAGTAAAACATCACCAGATCCAGCTGTTGCCATTCCTGGACAACCAGTTGTTGAAATTATAATTTGATTTCCATCAGTAATTAAAGTTGAAGGGCCTTTCAATAAAAGAATAATGTTATATTTCTTAGCAAAACTTTGTGATATATTAATAATGTTCTCTTCTATTTCTTGGATAGAATAGTTAGTTAATCTAGAAAACTCTTTTAAATGAGGAGTTAATATAAGTTCACATTTTCTATCTATGTTAAGCAATTCGATATTTTCACTTAATGTATTCAATCCATCAGCATCAATTACTAATCGACCTTTATAATTTTTAAATAAAAATTCAAGTATTCTTGCATAATCATTATTTGGCTTTCCCCAACCTGGACCGACACCAATACATTTTAAATTTGAAATAAATTCTATTAGTTGATTTTCATCATACTTAATTTGTTCATTAATCGATTTAAATAAAAATAGTGTGCTTTCCAATGTGTAAGGAACTACATCATGTCTAATAGAATCAGGAATTCCAAGTTTAACAACTCCTGCTCCACATTTTAATGTTGATATAGCTAAATTAGATAATTTTATTGCACCAGAATATTTATCACACCCACCTATTAAACCCACGTATCCATAATTTCCTTTGTTTGAATGATTGTGTCTATAATTGATAAATTGTTTTGTATCTGTATCTATGGCTACTTTTATATTTGATTCTATTTGCTTTATACCTATATCAACTAGCTTAATAATACCACATTTATCCTTTCCATAATTAAGCAAATTTCCTGTTTTTAAATTACTAATTACTATTGTAATATCTGCGTTAACCGCATCTTCACCTAATCCATTTGTAGCGTTTAAGCCTGTTGGTATATCTATACTAATAACAAATGATTTTGATTCATTAATCTTATCTACAACCTCTTTATATATACCTTCCAAATTTCCATGAAATCCATTTCCAAATATTGCATCGTATATAAAGTTATATTCGTTAAAATCTATATTTGAATTATATTTAATTAGATTAATTCTTTGATTATTACATTCATTTTTTAGAGTGTTACATTCATAATTAAGATCATTAGTAAGATATATAATATCAACATCAATGTTTCTTTTTTCTTTGTATAATATAGCTAATTGAAAACCATCTGCTGCATTATTACCTTTTCCAACAACAATTCCTATTTTACCGTTGTTTATTGTATATGCATTTAATATTTCTGTTGCTGCTCTTTTTACTAAAACTAAACTCGGAACACCTTCATTTATTGTTTCCGAGTCAGCTTTTTTCATTAATTTTGAATCATATGCTATTAACATTAATCTGTTCTTCCTAATAATCTTCTTGCCATTATTACACCCATTACAGATGCCATCATTAATCCTCTAGTCCATCCACTTGAATCTCCTAAGCAATGTAAGTTTTTAATACTTGTATTTAAATCTTTATCCATGCTAATTCTATTACTATAAAATTTAATCTCTGGACCATATAATAAGGTTTCTGAACTTGCAAAACCTGGAACTACTTTATCAACTTGATCAATAAAACTTAATATACTAATCATAGTTCTATATGGAATTGCACTTGTTAAATCCCCTGCAACAGCATCTTTTAATGTTGGAACAACATTCCCTTGTTCAAGTTCATGTTGCCATGTTCTTTTACCATTTCTAATATCTCCAAGTCTTTGAACTAAAATATTTCCATCAGCAAGCATATTTGCTAATTGCCCTACTTTTTGAGCATATAAAATAGGTTGATTAAATGGCACTTTAAAATGATGAGAACAAAGAATAGCTAAATTTGTATTCTGAGATTTCTTATCTTTGTATGAGTGACCATTAACAACTGCTAATTGACCTTCATAATTTTCTTGTGCAACAAATCCACCAGGGTTTTGACAGAACGTTCTAACTTTATTTCCAAATGGTTTAACCCTACCTATAAGTTTAGATTCATATAAAGCTCTATTAACTGTCTCCATAACTTCGTTTCTAAGTTCTACTCTGACACCGATATCAACGATACCAGCTTCATTTGTAATGCCATGAATTCTGCACATATTTTCAAGCCAATCAGCGCCTTTTCTTCCAGTAGCAATAATTGTCTTTTTTGATAAAAATTCTTTGTCTTTAACTTTAACGCCAAAACATTCACCATCTTTAATTATTAAATCATCAACATCTGTTAAAGGTAAAATTTCAACGCCATTATCTAACAAATATTTTTGGATGCGCAAATATAAATCTTGTGCTTTCTCGGTTCCTAAATGTCTAATTGGACAATCTACGAGTTTCAAATCTGCTTGAATTGCTTTTAATCTAATTTGTTTTATCTCTTCTGCTTTTTCAATTCCCTCAATATGTCTATCTGCTCCAAAATCTAAGTAAATAGTATCGGTGTAGTTAATCATAGATTGAGCATATTGAGATCCTATTAGCTCAGGCAAATCACCACCAACTTCATAACTTAATGAAAGTTTTCCATCACTGAATGCTCCAGCACCAGCAAATCCTGAAGTAATATTACAAGTAGGTTTACAGTGAACACACTTACCTGTCTTTTCCTTTGGACAAAATCTCTTATCAATAAGTTTTCCTTGTTCAATAATTAGAATCTTACTTTTAGATTCGTTCTTTAGAAGCTCTAAAGCTGTAAAAATACCAGCTGGACCAGCACCTACAATTAACACATCATACATAATAAATAACCACCTTTTTTCAAAAATGACTTAATAATTATAACCATTTATAACATTATAGCAAATAATTATAAATATTATAAGTACATATAAACTCATATTTTTCTGGTTATTAAAACGAACATTTTGATATATAAATAAAAAATACGGAAAATGTATCTATAAATACAAATTTCCGTATGTAAATATTTAATTGAGGTTCAACTAATTATTTTGCTTTTCTTTTCCCTAACACTAAATCTCGTAAAACATTATATGTTCCTTCATCTATTGCAAGTTCGAGTTCCATTCCGAAATACCTATCTTTAAGGACACCTATGTTTATTAAGCCAAGTATACCAATATCAGGTTTACGTCTCATTGATACACATATATCAGACCAACCTGAAAATTCAGCAAACTCTTTTGATAAAAGTTTTTTCACCTCTTCTCGTTTTTCAGGCGTTAAAAACTTATATTTTTTGTATATAATATTTGCCATGCTTTCGTATACAAAATTTGGATCTGATAAATCAAACAAAGTTGTAATCTGACTTAATATTTTTTCGCTCTTAGATATCTTAAATAATTTTTCAAAATACTCGATTTCATTCTTTGCTACTTGAATAATATTCTTTTTATACATACCAGTTGATAATAGTTTTTCCATTTCATTTATATTGTATGGAGTTAGATTGTATCTTTCTTTTGTAGATTCTTCAACAACAGCATTATCATGAGCAAATTCTTTTATGTTAAAATCTGGCTCTAGTATTGTTTTTATGCTTCTATTACCGTAATTGCCAAATGATTTTACATAACCTTCTCCCAATACGATACTACTTAAGTCGCTGTTCTTAACTATTCTTGTTGGAACCGTACTTATACTCATACCTATGTTACCGTTATTATCAACAGAATAATTCTTTTGCACTTCGATATTTTCGCCAAATGATCTTCCAAATTCATCAACTGTTTTAAAATGATTTGAACCTAAGAAAATTGTTTTGCTGTTTCCTTGAATAGTTTCTCTTACTTGAGGCGAATTATCGTACTTATAATCTAGTTGAGCATAACTTTGAATACCTAAATGGAACCATACATGTCTAGATCTCATTGTTGTGATCCAGTCAGTTATCTTATCCATTTTAACCATATTGCAAAATTCATCAGCAAATATATGGAAATCTCCTCTATATTCATCATCACCTATTTTTTGTAACATTGTTATTAATTGAAGTAAAAACATATTACACAACGTATATGCTGCAGGGTTAGTTGAATCAGCAATACAGAAAATTGCTACTTTTTCTTTACCAATTGTATCAACAATGTTTTCAAGGTCTAGTTCTGCTTTAGAAGTCATAGTTGTCATTGTTAAATTAACTACTCTATCTAATTTGGATGTTGTACACATTAAAAAACTATCTCTTGTTTGTTTTGCTTTTGAATCGATATAGTTTAGTAAAAAATGCGCTTCAGAATTATCATCGTGAGCTTTTACGTAATCTATAAAATCCTCGCAATCATTTTTTCTGTTAGCAATAATTGAACGAAGATTATATAGATTAAATGAATTTAAATCCATCTTTGAGCCTTCTATTAATGAATCTTCAAGCATTGTATATATTGTATACTTTACGATTTCCCTTGAACCATAATCCCAAGTTAAATCTTTTGTGCCTTCTAATGGAATAAGAATCTCTACAATTCTACTTATATTTTCTGCACATATCTCTTCTTGTTCATATATATAGTTATCGATGGCAAGTAAATATGATTCTTCATCTTTATATTTAACACCATTAAAGTATAAATTTTCTCTCCTTTTTGATAACAATGCTTTAGCAATTTTTGCTCTTCTATATGATTTATAGATTATGTCAAGAGGGTTGTATTTAATAGATCTACTAGGATTTTTGCCATTTATAACATAAACTTTAAATCCTTTTTTCTTTAAAAAATTAGCCTTTTCTCTGTACATTTGACCTTTCATATCCATTACGACAAATGAAACATTATCCCCTGATCTAGCAATTGCTTCAAGTTGAGGAATATAAAAACATTCAGTTTTACCTGAGCCAGTAGATCCAACTACTAAAGTATGTCCTGGTTCACTAACTGCTCCGATTCTCTTTCCAGAATCATCTTTGTAGTTACCAACCAAAACGCCACCTTCAAGTGAAAATGGTTTTTTTAGATCAACATACTTTAAACCAGTATTAGGATCTTTTATATCGAGTATTTTTGCGTTTTCAAATATGCCTCTATTGTTTTCAAGACAAGTATCATAAACTACGTTCTTCATGTTTCCTCCTTTTAGAACACAATTCTCATTGACTTTTCAGCATCAAAGAAGTTTACTTTTACTTTTTCATACTCTTCTTGTACAGCTTTATTATCAGCATCTTTTAGTAGTTCGTTTAAGTATGAATTAAAACATTCAGATGGTTCTATTTCATTTAATTCATATATCTTCTTTAAAACCACTAAACACTTTGTAACATTTTTTAAATCGTTTTGTTCTTGATACAAAGCCATTAATGCTCTTATAGAAAACGCATCATTCATTTTAAAGAATTTCGATAAAATGTTTATAGATTCTTGATGCTCTCCTTTAACATACTTTAAAAAAGCCATATCAACTTGTGCACTATAATCGTTGCTTCCTTTCATATGTTTGATCCACTCTGTTCTATCAACAAATAAGTCTCTAACCATAATGCTAGAAGAAGCTTCTCCATATTTTAGTACATTTGATTTTTTGTACACGTTTATTCTCTGGTTGAGTATTTCTATCTCAACATCATTTTTTTCAGAGTCAGCGTTAAGAAGAAGCCAATTGTTTTTAGTACTTTGAACGGTTGTACTGTTTTTAACTAAACTACAATCGTATTTCGTCTTTAGCATATCAGTTTCTTCTGCTGTTAATAAATTAGCTCTAGCAAAAAAATCTACTAAAATATCAACTTGCTGGTTAGTGTAGTATTTACCAGCAATAACATTTTCTACATCCATAATTGTTTCCTTAACGTTGTAATTCATAGCGTTCTTCTCCTTTGTTTTATTTTATAACGTGGTCAATTAATCCGTATTCTTTAGCTTCTTCAGCAGTCATGATGTAGTCTCTTTCAGTATCTTGAAATACTTTATCTTCAGCTTGATTTGAATTTTCAGCTAATATTTTGTTAAGTTTTTGTCTTGTTTTACGCATGTTATCAGCTTGAATAACAATATCGGTTTCTTGTCCACCAATACCACTAACAGAGGGTTGATGAATCAATATTTCAGCATTTTCAAAAGCATATCTTTTACCTTTTGTACCATTTGAAGCGATAACTGCTGCCATACTAGCTGCTAATCCAATAACTACTGTTTGAACATCCACTTTAACATAATTCATTATGTCAATAATTGCCAAACCACTAATTACTTCGCCACCAGGTGAGTTAATCCATAATTGTATTTCTCTATCAGGATACTTATTAGATAAGTACTGAAATTGACATACAATACTATGAGCCATTTCAACACCAATTGGACCAACAAGGTTTATAATTCCTTGTTCTAACAAATAATCGCGTGAAAAATTTTCTTTTTCCATGATTAGATACTCCTTTTTTTGCTTAAAACAAATTGTTTACGAAATAAACAATCACCCATTTACACTTTGCTAATGTAGAAAACATTAACATCCTGCAAAACCCGTCCCTAATATTTTCGTTAATAGAATATAAAAATCCTACATAACGTTGGAACATAACAAAGTAAACTAATAATTATTCGTTTACACTAATAAATAAAAACTTTTTTGGGAAATGTATAAAATGTCTCCTTCACATTAAATACACTCTCGACTCGAAACATGTTACCTAATATAGATAACGCACTATAAACTTCTTTTATATATAAATAACTATATTGACACATTTTATAGTTATTATTTTACTAACTGATAAATTTTCACATAAATCAAACTAAATTTTCATACCTAAAATTTAACCTAATTTATTATGTTAATTGTAATCCCTA
>JAIKVY010000156.1 GCA_024685275.1 Clostridia bacterium | reverse complement strand
CCAACTTTTATTCTATATGACATATCAACTAAAGTGTAAATTGCATTAATTTCATGAGCAACATCATTAACATATACAGTTTTTACTATATCGTCTACTTGAATACTATCTTTTAATATTGATGTTTCTGAAATCTCTACTATCTTAACATTATATCTTGTTGTTAATTGTTTTGTTTGTTCATCGTAGTAACCATATGAAGAATCAACTTGGCTAGTTAATCCAAATAATGGTTTTGAGGTTTTGTATGGGATCGCCTCTGGGTTAGCTTCATATTGACTTATAATATTATCTGCTATTCCAAAACAAATATTTGATGGAATAATATATCCAATATTAGATGTCGCGTTTGGACTTAATCCACCACAAACAATTCCAATAACTTCTCCGTTAATGTTATATATTCCACCGCCTGAATTACCATGATTCAAAGCAGTATCAATTCTTATAAATCTACTATTAATAGTTAAAGTAGAATCAGCTCTTGTCCATTCAACATCTTCTGATACATATGTAATAATACCTTTTGTAACACCAATTTTTGTTGATTCTGGGCTACCTGAAGCTATTGCCACTTCACCTGCACACAACAAATCACTATCTGTTATGCTTGCTTGAATAGCAATACTATTCTTTAAGATATCACTATTGGTAATTTTTAATACAGCAGTATCGTAAATAGCTGAACCGCCTATTAAAGTACATTCAATTGGAGTAGACAATCCGTATGAATTTCCATATGGATATACATAGAATTTTGTGTATAATGTGCCTTTATTTGAGTTATATACCATATGATATGCTGTTACAATATATGCATTACCATTTTCTTTATCTAAACTGTATATTACACCAGATCCGCCTGATGTTGAAGTAGCATTTGAAACTACGTATTCGCCTTCATTAATTACGCCATCTGTGGTCATAACAGTAACTGTTGACATTTGAGCTGTAGCATAAACAGATAAATCTTCTCCATTTTCTACATTTAAATATTCTCTAACAAAATCTAAATATGTTCCCTCATATCCTTCTTCTACTGCTTTTTGATATAGAGAATCTATTGATATTTCATTAATAACATCTTTTCCATTTACAACTGTAAAATCATATGTAGTATCGTCTGTTAAGGTTATTGTATATACATCAACATTTCCGTTAGAACCTGTTTTTTCTATTTTTTCAATTCCAACTCCATCTTTACCAATATTTTCAGAAATATATTCTCGTAAAAATTGATCTAATGTACCAGTAAACCCAGTTTCTTTTGCAGCTTCGTATAACGCTTCAACTGTAATATTTTGAACAACTGCAGCTTCGCCATTAGTTACTGTAAAATCGTATGTTGAGCCATCTGATAAACTGATTGTGTATGTATCAACATTTCCTTCTGTTTTTGATTTTGTTATACCACTAATTCCAACACCATCTCTACCATTTTCACCTTTGAAAAGAGCAATTAACTCTTCAAGAGTACCACTATATCCTGAATCTTTTGCAACTGCAAAAAGGTTTACAACACTTTTGTTTGTGTTGCTTGGATCGTATCCTGTTTGATAATAAAATGTTGTTATTTCATCTTCATATGAATAAAGAGCTATAACCCCGGTATCTACTGCTGCTTCATATGCTACATTCTTTTTGTTGTCAGATAAATAATATTGATTCCCTTCTTCAACAAGACTACCTTCTGCTCCTGTTGACATAGTCCATATCAATGATTCACTTGATATTGCTATCCATTTATTTGTGTTTATTTTACTGCCGTTATATTCATAAAAAACTTCGCCATCAGTTTGGCTTGTAGATTTAACCAAATCACATCCAGCAAATACAACTACGAAAATAAATAGTACAACTGTAATTAAAAGCAATGATTTCTTTTTCATTTTCACCTCTTAAACATAATTATGCATTAATTATGTATTTGTAATCTTAAATTCCACTTAAAAATTATATGCTTTTTTAAAATTTAAGAGTGGTTATCATAAAACAACCACTCTTTTTGTTTTTATTTAAAACATTATCTCATTTTTTATCAACTGGTGTAAGTAATGCAAAACGATATACGCTATCTACATTCTTTTCACAAGCTTGTTTTGTATCATAGCTTTGTCCTTCATATTCCATAGAAGAATTTTGGCTACGTAAAATAAACTTAAATCTTCCTGCTTTATCTGGATCAATGATAAAGTAACCATCTTTAATAGTTTCGATAAATGTTTCTAATCCTTGTTTACATGTTACTTTAGAAGCATAATCTCTTGATTCATATAATAATTGACCATTATTTGCTGTAAGCGTATATGTGAATGGAGATTTCTTATCACTTTCATCAACTTGTGATATTTCCCATTTACCACTAGCGCCATTTCCTTTTTCAACTACATCTTTAGTAGCTTTAGATATTTCATAGATATCGAATTTAGCTTCAAAATCATCTCTTGTTATATCATATACTGGAGAAATTGGAGCAAATCTTTTAACACTATTTATATTACTTTCACAATTATCCTTTGAAGTAAAGCTTTCACCAACATAAATAACTAAATTGCTTGTTGGGCTCTTTAATATAAACTTGTAATTCTTAAACTTGTCAGCTCTAATTGTAAACATTCCTTCATCAACAGCTTCAATAAATCTATCAAGTGCATCAATACATGAATCTTTTGATTTATATGTTTTACTTTCATATAAAAGTTGTCCATTATTTGCTCTTAGTAAATAGTTAAATCCACCTATTACAGCGTTACATACTTCAAATTTTCCTTTAACTTCTGCTTTCTTTTTAGCATCTTCTATTAATCTTGGTTTAACATTTTCTGCTTTAGCCACTTCTTTTTCCTCCTTCTCTGCTTCTTTCTTTGCTGGTTTTGTACTAGCTTTCTTTTCAGCAGGTTTTACTGCTGGCTTTGCTTTCTTTCCCGCGGTTTTCTTTTCAGCAGGTTTCTTTTCTTCTGCAACTTCCACTACTGGTTCTTCTTTAGCTTCTTCAGTAACCTCTTCCACTGGCTCTTCTTTAACTTCCTCAACAACTTCTTCTTTTGGTTCTTCTTCGATAATTTCTTCTTTTTCTTCTACTGGTTCAGGCTTTTTTGTAGGTTCTTCAGGTTTATTATCTTCAGCAATTTCCTCTTCCTTTATTGGAACAACAACTTCGTCCTCAATCGGTTCTTCATTGCTTTCTTCTTTTGGTTCCTCTGTCGTTTCTTCTTCTGCTTCTTGTGATTCTTCTTCAGCTTCTTCAAAATTAGGAGCATCTACATTTTCTTCTCTTTCAACAACAATTGCTGTTTGTTCTATGTTAGGTGCTGCAATTGATGCATATTCAGATGCATTATTTCTAGAATTTTCTGTAACAATATCATCAACTTTGTTATCCGAACTAACAATATTTGGTGTTTGTTCTTCTTTTGAATCATTTGTTTCTTCTTGAACATCTTCTTTTTTCTTTTTCTTTGCTGCTATTGCTGCACATACTATGATAACAACAATAATCAAAGCCACAATTGCAGCTGCAACAATCAGTTGCCACAATTTAAGACTTCCTGAGCCTAATTGTACTGCTTGATTAAAATCAAAACATAATAGATTAATCATGATTATCCCCTCTTTTTTGGTTATATATTTATTCAAATATATAATAATATTCGAACTATTTTTTGTCAATTTTCACTTTTTTTGAATATTAATATTTGTTATTTTTTTCTTAATTCATTAAGTTGATATACTATTCTTTCTTTCTTTTTTCCAATTAAATCATAAAAAAGTATTGGGATTAAACAAATCAACATACTCACTCCTGGAATCATGGTAACTAGTAAAAGCATAAGATTTCTAGTATCAAATGATAATTCTACTGGATTAACCACCGTTGTGGTTTGAATATCACCAATATTTAATCCTACGATTAAATAAATTGCAATTATCATAACTGTACTGAAAGCATTTCCTATCTTATTTACAAAAGATTGACAAGCCGATCCTAATCCAGCCATTCTTAATTTTGTTTTTACTTCTATTTCATCTAAGCAATCGCCTATCATAGCATATCCAACAACATTCAAAACACCTAATGGTAATGACCCTAAGAATAACAATGGCGCAATATAATAAATGTTGTACCCAGTATAAATGCTAACAAAGAAAGCTAAACTAGATGCTACTCCACCTAAAACGCAGAAGAACATCGTCAATTTTCTATATGAATATTTTTTTATCAAGATTGGGGTTAAAATCATAGCAACAAACATACCCGCTGCCGCTACTGCAGAAATAATTAATTGTACTGTAGATTGGCTTTTATATATATCCAATCCTTCTATATAAAAAACATATCTTGATACGTGAATCGCTCCCGCTTGTATCATATATCTGCCACAAGATAATATGCCCATCAAAATAACTAAAATCATATTCTTTGATTTGAATATTTCTTTAATTTCATTTGTCTTTGATTTTTGTATATCAAGAACTCTAACTCTTTCTTTTGTCCCATAATATGATGAAATGAATAGAATACCTCCAATACCAGCTGAAGATATTACCATAATTAAATATCTCGTCTCATATGGGATATCAAAATATCCAAGAATAATCACAATTGCCATAGGAATTGCACTGCCTATTCCGTTTAATAATCTTGAAATAGAAATAAGTTTTCCCCTTTGCTTTTCATCTGGGGTTATTACATTTGGTAAACTCCAAAATGGAACATCAGCTATTGTATATACCATTCCCCAAACAACATAAACTATTGCTATGTATGTATATGTTAAAGTTTGATTATATTCACTTGATCCAATTCTAGTAAATCCTGGCCCAACAAATAGTAAAATCGTTAAAAGTACTACAGGGAGAGTCATAAACAAAATATATGGTTTATATTTCCCTTGTTTAAAATTGAATTTATCTACGATTATTCCCATCATAGGATCATTAATTGCATCCCAAACTCGTGATAATAACATTAGCAACATTACAAAAACAGGACCAAGCCCTAATACATTAAGATAAAAATCTGATATATAACTGCTCATAGTAGCATATATCATTCCTTGTCCTAATGCTGCTAACGAAAATATCATTATTTCTTTGGTTTTTAATGAGCTGTTTTCTTCCATACCTAGTATTTTACACTATTTTTAGCCAATTCACACTAGTTATTTGCTAAGTATTAACATATTTTCTACTAAAAATGGCTTTTAATTGGGAATTTATAACAAACTAGTCAATTTTTTGCATTTTTGTCTTGCATATTTTAAAATTTAATATATAATTTTTTATTATATTGCTACAAGATAGCGCTAGGAGATGTAATAATGGATAGTTTAATTTCAGATATTAATAACATTCAACATTGGTTTATTGATGCCTCAGAAAATATTGTTATCTATTTAGTAAGAATTACTCTTGCTTTAATTTGTGGATTCTTTATTGGCTGGGAAAGAATGAATAGAGCTAAAGGTGCTGGAATTAGAACTCACGCTATTGTATGTATGGCTTCTGCTATCCTAATGATTGTTTCTAAATATGGATTCTCTGATGATGCTGTTATCGCTACTAATGGTGTTAGAGGCGCAGATACATCAAGAATTGCTGCTCAAGTTGTTAGTGGTATAGGTTTCTTAGGTGCAGGTGTAATTTTCTTTAAGAAAGATTTCTTGCATGGTTTAACGACAGCTGCTGGTATTTGGGCAACAAGTGCTATTGGTCTTGCAATCGGTGCTGGTATGGTAATTATTGGAATATTTACAACGTCAATTCTATTAATATTACAAATAATAATGCATAACCCAATTAAATCCTTAAAGAACGTTACAAATAATGTATTAAAGATTTCTATTAAACTTCAAAATCCTGAGGATCTTGATAGGATTAAAGAAATCTTAGCTGTTGAGAAATTCAATGATTTTAAATCATCAATTGCTGAAGATGGAACAATTGATGTTGAAGTAGAATTAGTAACTAAAAAATATTCATCTGAAGCTGAAATCTTAAAACTTCTTTATGACAATAAAGAAATCGTTAATATTGAAAGAACATCTGATTAGTTATTATTTTATATATCTGGATATGTATTCTTGGAAAAAATCATTTTCTGCGATTTGAACATGACGAATGTTTTTTTCTACATCTAACAATTGTGAGAAATATTGTTTATCATATGGAATTCTAATTAACTCTATAATTGAATTAGATTTTTCTTCATATTTGTATTGTTTATATTTTAGGTAATTTATAAAAGGATGATCATGTTCTCCATATATAATTATTTGATGATTATTTTCACCTTTCTTTATGAATAGTTGTAACGCTGCTCTTCTACAAATATTTCCAAAATAGTCTTTTCTTAGGCCATATAAGGCTCCACATATTACTTCTCCGCCCTTATCTTTACATATTAAAAAATTATCTGAATTATCAATTACTATTGAGTTAAATGGATTTAAAATACATTTCATTAAAAATGATGGGGAAAATATAATATCATTTGGTAAAAATAATACTGTTTCTATTTCGATTTCATTCATTCTTAGAATAGTTTCCAAAATTGTATTATACATTTTTAAACAAGATATATTGAGCATCTTAATTGTACTTGGAGATTCTTTTATCAACTCTTTTAATACATTTATAAATGGCTTATTAAACGTTGATACAATTTCTTCAAATTGTTTATTCATATATAGTTTTGAAAAGCCTACTGTTCCACCAATTTCCATTACGGGATTAATCGTTGATTTTGTGTTTAATACTTTTTTCCCATCTGTTAAGACAAAACTAATTAAGTGACTTCCAAAATCACAAAAAACAGACAATTCTCCTTCTTTAAGGGTTCTATCAAGATTCTCAATTATTTCCATTTTCTTGATCAGTTATACCTTCATCATTTTCGATTATTTCTTTGTTATCACCATCATTTTGTTGATTATTATCTACTATATCTTCTTTATTATCATTTTCTTTACTTGCAGATTGTTCTTGATCACTTGAAATAATCTTTAAATCTTCTCTATCTGTAGTGTCTTGTCCTGGAACATCTATTCCATAGAATAATCTTTCATCATATTCAGAAATATCAATATTTTTCTTTCCTACTTTAAAACTTTGTTTAAAATCAAGATTAATTGTTAATTCCATTCTAGATTTATCATTGTTTTCGTCTGTAATATACTTGAACAATTCTTTTGTTATTTGTCTAATTCTACCAACAACTTCTTTTTTTAAAATTCCCTTATCCTTCAAAAAATCTAAAATTGTACTTATATTGTCATCAGCTGCTTTTCCTTCATTATATGTTGCAGTAAATTTAATTGTTAATTTGGTATTTAATTTATTAATAACTTCATTATTTGTGGCTTCTGCGTTAACGTTTGCTTCTTCAACAGTTATTAGAGCTTTTGCAAAACTCATCAATTTATCATATGTTCCTTCTTCATCCATAAAGGCATCAATTGTTTCTTTATCAATATCAAATATTTTTAATAGTTTATAGAATTCATAATCGACAACTTTATCTTTATTGATTTCATACTTATATTCAGCTTTCCCTTTATCATCTAAACGTTGCTTTCCTGTTTCTTTCTCGTATATAAGCGTATTATTAACAAAATGTTCATATGAGTTTTCAAATAAAAGCGTTGCAACTGCTAGACTAACATTTCCCTTTAATAATCCAAATGTATTATCAGCAAATGATTGTAATAAATACCATTTTCCAACATCTTCAATTTCTTCTTTTGTTGAATCATATAAACTTATAATGTTGTATAAATCATTATACCTTCCGATATCTACATTTGTTTTTGCATAACCATCTAAAAAGTTTGTTAAAAAACTTAAAAGATTTTGTATGTTATATGTCGCTAAAAATGAGAGGACACTGTCATCTTGCTCTGATTCAGCAGCACTTTCTAATGATTTTTTAAGCTCGTTAAACATGAATACAATATAGTTTGCATCTTTATCAGATTCTTGATTTAAAGAAAATATTTCTTTATCGCTATCTTTAATCTTTTTTAATATAGAGTCTATTTTAAAGCCCATTGGTCCACATTGACTTTCAAGTGTCGTTCTAAAAAAGCCATCTACTTGAAATGAAAAATTTACATCATTTTCTCTATATAAACTATCATTGAATGCTTCGGTTAAGAGGTTTAGATCTTTTTTTAGTTCATTTTGTTGTGGTTCTTTTTTCCCACTATCGCCCTTTCCAGAAGTACTTGGATTGCTCCCTGTTAATCCACAAGCACAAAGAGCCGCTAAACAGAGAATCATAATGATGGTAGTTAAAAATACTTTTATTCTTAATTTCAAGCCACAACCTCTTTTCTTATTCTTTAAAATTATCGCAACCTGTTATAACTGCTTTAATTCTTCTAATACCACTTGATGATGATTGTTCTTTTATAATTTTAAATTTACCAAGTTCACCTGTACTATTAGCATGTGGTCCGCCACACATTTCCATAGAGTATTTACCAATAGTATATGTTTTAACAACTTCACCATATTTATTTGCAAATACACCAATTGCACCTAATGCTCTAGCTTCTTCTATTGGCATTTCTTTACATACAACAGGAACATCTTCTTTTATAATCTCATTTATTCTATCTTCAACTTCTTGGAGTTCTTCCTTTGTTAATGGTCTTGGGAAGTTAAAGTCAAATCTTAATCTTTCACTTGTAATATTACTTCCCTTTTGTTGAATATTGTTATCATTTAAAACAACTTTTAAAGTAGCATTAAGTAAGTGTGTTGCAGTATGTAATCTACTTGAAATAACACTATTATCAGCTAAACCACCTTTGAACTTTTGTTCAGCACCAGCATGAGATATTGCTTGATGTTCTTTAAATGCTTTTTCAAATCCTTCTATATCAACAACAACGCCATTGTCTTTTGCTAATTCTTGTGTCATTTCTATAGGAAATCCATATGTATCATATAACTTGAAAGCAGCCTTACCACTTATTCTCTTATCTTTAATGTAGTATAATAACTTTTCAAATTCTTTTAATCCTTGAGTTAATGTCTTTGTAAATCTATCTATTTCAAGATTTAATTCGTTAATTATCTTATCATGGTTTTCTTTTAATTCTGGATAATATGCTGAATATTCATCAATGTACATTTCAGCAATCTTTGATAAGTTAGCAAAATCCATATTGATAACTCTACTAAATCTAACTGCTCTTCTAATTAATCTTCTAAGAATATATCCTTGATCAACGTTTCCTGGAGTTACTCCTTTTTCATCACCAAGCATAAAGGTTGCTGTTCTTATATGGTCAGCAATTATTCTCATTGCTTTTACACCTTCATTTTCATCTGTAAAACTTGATTGAGATTTAATAAAGTCAATGATTGGTTTAAATACATCAATATCATATACGGATTCATATCCATTGAGCATCGCAACTGTTCTTTCTAATCCCATACCTGTATCAACATTTTTTTGTTTTAATGGTGAATATGTCTTATCTTCATTTTTAAAGAATTCCATAAATACGTTATTCCAAATTTCAACATATCTACCACAGTTACATGCTGGAGAACATTCATCACAACATTTTTCTTGATTTCTAATATAGAAGATTTCTGTATCTGGTCCACATGGTCCTGTTATTCCAGCAGGTCCCCACCAATTGTTTTCTTTTGGTAAATAAAATACATTGTCTTTTTTAATGCCCTTTTCAATCCAACAATTTGCGCTGTATTCATCTCTTTCGCAATCTTCATCACCTTTAAATACAGTAACAGCAATTTTTTCTGAAGGTATTTTTAAAACTTCTGTTAAGAATTCATAACTAAATGAAATTGATTCTTTCTTAAAATAGTCTCCTAGTGACCAGTTACCAAGCATTTCAAAAAATGTACAATGTGTTGCATCACCAACATCATCAATATCACCAGTTCTAACACATTTTTGAACATCTGCTAATCTGTTCCCTTGTGGATGTTTTTGTCCAAGTAAATATGGAACAAGTGGATGCATTCCTGCAGTTGTAAATAAAACAGTAGGATCATTATCAGGAATTAATGATGCGCTTTGTATAATAGCATGATTTTTTCCTTTAAAATAACTCAAATATTTTTCTCTTAATTCTTTAGTAGTAATTTCCATTTTAATATATCTCCTATTAACACATTTTTATAAACTTTATTAAAGATGCACCATCACTTAAATATATTCCAAGTTGAGCATCATTTTCTGTAAATTTAACGCTATTATTTAAACTATACGTTGACTTGTATGTTAAAAATGGAACAACGCCTTTTTGACTTAATCCAGTTTTAACATCTGTAACATGATCAGAAACAACCGTTAATGTATATTCAATTCCTAATCTATCTAACCCTTCTTTTAATCTTCCAATTTCTTTATCTATTTTTTCTATCGAAAATATTTTCCCAGATTCATCATTCAAATGACTGTATTTATTCGGAGAAATAAATTGAACATAAAAAAAATCATGACTATCAATATTGTCAAAAATATAATCAATTTTCTTAGTATATCCTTCAATATCATTCCATTTATGTTGTCCACAGTTTTTTAAATATGAATTATCTATACCTGCTGCAATTGCTATTCCGTTAACTAGATTTGAATCAGAAACAACAGTAGCGTCAAATCCGCTTTTTTCTTTAAAATTAGGTAAACTTGGTTTAGTTCCTCTTCCAAATAACCAAATTCCATTAGCAGGAAGCAATTTACGATAAATTCTATCTTGATTAACTGGATGATTTTTTAATATCTCAAGTGACCTTGAAAAAATATTTCTAAAGATATCTGAACCAAAACCATTAGGTAAGAATTGCTTAACCGTTTTACCCATAACCTTGATTGGAGCCACTAAATCTTTACCAAAAATGTTGTCTTTATCATCATTTGCCCTAGCTCCTCTAAAGATAGCACAGCCTCTATAACTTATCCCATTGTATAGTTCAAGAATACCATCAGATAAACCTTCATTTAATGAATAAGTTAATTGTTCTGATTCTTCTTTTGAAAGGAAATCAACTCCTGTGGGCTCCATTTTTAGATGATCTAAATCATCCATTTTTCCAGTCATTGAAACAAAATCTGTTCTAAACACTAAATCATCTGCTTGAACATTAATGTTTAAACTCAATGCTTCATATGATGATGGCCCTAATTCGATATTTTTATCTTTGACATCATAGCCTAGTAAAGCTAGATTACAAATTGCTGTACTTGGATTATCATCACTAGATACTTTAATTGAACCAACATAACCTTTAGAAGCTAATAAATCAAAGTTTTTTGTTTGTGCTTTTGCTAAAGGTGTGTCT
The DNA here is from genome assembly GCA_024685275.1 of Clostridia bacterium. Lineage (GTDB taxonomy): Bacteria > Bacillota > Clostridia > Christensenellales > DTU072 > CAG-1782. The sequence goes on along the minus strand of JAIKVY010000156.1, from coordinate 3,443 downwards.
GCTCCGTATTGAGAGTATCCAGATTTTGATGCTAAACCAGAAATACAAATTACAAAATGTTTCATAACTTATATATTATATAAATTAAATCTAAAAGTAAATTATTTTTGAAAATTTAAACTTATTTAAGTACTAAAAAGAGTTTAATTGAAAACTATTTATTATCGCTATCTGTTAAGATTTGAATTGTGCTACTAGCATTTAAAATAATTGTTGGTCTAACTCCAATATATTCAGCACCAACTGATTCACCTACATTTGATATTGTTGCGTTTGAACCATAGTATTGAACTCTATATGTATTATTACCTGCATCTCTTAACCAATATCTTCCATTTCCATAGTATTTTTTGTTGGTGTCCATAAATGTATTTCTTACTCTAGCATAATCTGTTACTTGAGCTGTTGGGAACATCTTTAACCCAGTTGCTGTTGCTGTTGTACAAATTGAAATATTATCCTTAATGTTATCTATGTTTGTATCCTGTGCTACAATTAACGCTTTTTCTTCATCTGTAAACATTTTGTTGTATAATGTTTCATTTAGGTATTGTCTAAGCGTTGAATACTCCCAAGTGTTAGCTTTAATTCCTGTAAATTGTCCATTTTGATCTTTAATTTCATAATCATCACTAGTTGCTAAGCCATATGATGCTTGAAATTCAGATGAATCTAAAATATTGTGTGAAACTAAAAATAAATTAACGGTTTGTCCTAACGCGTTAATTCTACCATATATATCCCAACGTATTTTTTCTACTTTAAAATAATATGTTTGACCGTTTTCTATGGTGTCTTGTGTTGAAAATTCATATGTATTTGGATTTAAACTTGCTACTTTTGGTGTTGATACTTTCTCGTAATGTTCGTTGTCGTATGTGCTGTAATAATAACCTGTTGAATCTGTAACTTTACTCATTTGAGCTACTGCTTTTCGTTCTGCTACTGTTTGTGGGTAATATCCCATTTCTATATATCCTAGATAACCCAGGTTGAAATCTAGAACAGAAGCGTTACTTGCTTCTGAATTATATGCACCTTGATCATTTTCATTGAAGTTCGAGAAAGTGGTTTCGGATTCAACTATTTCATCGCTAAAGAAACTTGGAACATTATTTGATGATTGGTCACAACTAACGAACAATGTAAAACATATTGCTACAACTAGTGCTACCATTGAAATCTTAAAGATTTTGCGACTCAAAATTTTCCTCCATAACCTACGTTAGTTTTATGCTCAGAGCATAATTCTCCCAACGCATATATTAATTATATTAATATGAATATTGTTTGTCAACGAACTATAAATGCATGATTATTCTTAATTCATTTTACCCAATAAACCTAAAGATCATACATTTTACATTATAAATAACTTGTTTTTATTTTCTATTTTTAAATAAAAAAATATGCTATCACTTTTTTGTGTAATAGCATATCTATGAATTTTTAAATTATTATATAATTTAATTATTTTAATAAATCTCCTACTCCATCAATAATACAAGATGGTTGATATGGATATACTTTAATATTGTCTAATGTTGAAACGCCACTTAAAACTAATACTGAATTTAAACCAGATTCAATACCAGCAATTATATCAGTTTCCATATTATCACCAATCATAGCTGTTTCTGCTGAGTGACATCCAAGCATACGTAAAGCGGCTCTCATCATTAATGGATTTGGCTTACCTATAAAATATGCTTTTCTTCCTGTTGTTAATTCAATTGGAGCAACTAATGCTCTACATGCTGGAACATTTCCACTTTCGTTTGGATATGTTAAATCAGTATTTGTTGCTATTAATCTTGCACCCTTTTCAACTAATCTCATTGCTTTGCACATTAAGTCTAAATTGTAACTAAATGTTTCACCAATGATAACATAATCAGGATCAACATCATTAAGTGTTATTCCTTCATCATATAAGGCATTAAATAATCCTGGTTCACCAATTGCATATACACTACAACTTGGAGCTTGCTTAGCTAAAAATGCTGCTGTAGCTAATGCTGAAGTATAAAAGTTTTCTTCTTTTAAATCTAACCCCATTCTTTTAAGTTTTTGTTGTAATTCTTTTGGTGATTTTCCACTAGCATTTGTTAAGAATAAAAACTTCTTATCATTTTCTTGTAAATAATTAACAAATTCTTTTACTCCTGGAAGCAATTCATTTCCATGATATATAACTCCGTCCATATCACAGATGAAGCCTTCACAATTTTTAATCTTTTCAATATTTCCTTTATATATCATTTTTCCCTCTTAATACTATTTTACAAAAGACATTGTTTTTATAACAGCCTCTTTTAAAGGTTTATCATTTCTATCGGTTTTTAATGCTGCAATGGCATCTACTGTTTCAATTCCCTCTAATACTTTACCAAATGCAGCATATTGTCCATCTAAAAATGTTGCATCAGCATGGCAAATAAAAAATTGGCTTGATGCACTATTAGGCATTTGAGATCTAGCCATAGATATTACACCTCTTTTATGAGATATAGTATTTCTAACTCCATTGTATAAAAATTCACCAACTATTTTTTCTTTGCTTCCACCCATTCCTGTACCAGTTGGATCTCCACCCTGAATCATAAAACCACTAATTACTCTATGAAAAATAATTCCATCATAAAAATTGCTGGCAACTAATTTCTTAAAATTTTCAACTGTTTTAGGAGCATTTCCATTATTATCTAATTCAACAATAATATCTCCTAAGTTTGTAACTATTTTTACTTTATCAGTTACTTCTTTTGTTTCTGTATATTCCATTTTATCTCCATTTATCACTTATTTAACTCGTCAATATTATTGCATAATAAAATATTAAAATCAAATTATATTGTGGTTTATTAATTAATTTTTAATTAATACATTAAAAAATGACTCGATTTTTTTCAATAATATTTTTCTAAAAAATGCGTTTATAATTCCCGTTTTTCTTTCAGTCTTTTAAAAGACATATTGTGGTTTTTGAATGCATTTTTGATGTTGAAGAATATAACAATATATTGATTTTGTATCTTATGTTACCAATTCTCAAATTGATTTTTCATCAAATCTACATTTTGTGGTATATATATGTAACAAAACACAATATATTGTGGTTTTTAATTAATTTTATTTTTTATTTTTATGTGACTTTATCACTTTACGATATATTTTTTTTATGATAATATGATATTCACACAAAAAGGAAAATGATACAAAAAATGGCGCTTAATATATATGGTATACAGAAGCTAACTTTACTAGATTTTCCTTCCAAAGTAGCATGTACTTTGTTTACATATGGATGCAATTTTAGATGCCCATTTTGCCACAACAAATCTCTTGTTACTGATAAGTGTGATGAACCTATTGCATATCAAGAAATAATTGATTTTCTAAACAGCAGAAAAAAGATGCTGGATGGGATATGTTTAACAGGT
>JAIKVY010000180.1 GCA_024685275.1 Clostridia bacterium | reverse complement strand
TCCATCTTTATTAATTACACAAACTATTGTTCCATTTAAGTCTGTTCTATATACAATCATATTGTGCTCTTTCATTCTATCAAGCGCTGCCTGTCTTGGATGATTGTGGCTATTTTCTAATGCACAACTAATAACAGCATATTCACATGATATAACATTCAAAAATTCATTACTTGATGCTTCACCTGCTCCATGATGTGCTACTTTTAATACATCACAATCGATTCCTGAATCTCCATAAAGGGTTTTTATTCTTCTTACCATGAACCATTCATTCCCTTCATTTTCTTTTAATTCCCCTTTGTTATTCCAATATGCATTGCAATCGCCTGTGAATACTAATTTTTTGCTATTGTATTCTAATATCATTACTGGAGAAACAGCATTTATTGCATGAGCATCCTTTAAATCTGTATTCTCATAAAAGGCAAATGTTGGACAAATAAATGTGATTTTATATGTGTTATCATCAGCGTTTATAACATTATCCGTTGTATTTTCATCAGTATCAGCATTAATGTGAATTGTACAATTTGGTTCAGATAATGCTGCAATAAAGAACTTTGCATACACTGCTGTATTAATTGTATCTTTGTCTTTAAATAATCCTACTTTTTCTTGATCTAGAGCAGCTATTTGTGTTTGTAATGAAGCATTGGTTGGTGTTGCCAAAATATATGGCATATATACATTAGATACTTGATATTCATCAAATATTTTATCCATATATGATACGTGATCACTATCTGAATGTGTAACAACTAAATATTCTATTATTCCATCTTCAATGTATATATCTAAATAGTTTGCTTTTATCTGCTCATATGACAATGATTTCTTAGTTTGTCCACAATCTATGAGCATTTCTTTACCATCTGGTAACTCGATTAAGATTCCATCGCCTTGACCAACATCTAAATATCTAACAGCTAAATCTCCTTGGCCTGTAACTAAATTAGATGTATTGTTTGATCCACTGTTATTATTTCCACTGCCGCCACCACTAGGTGTATTTTCTTGCTGAGTTTGAGTAGATGTATTCTTTAAAATTGCCTTTATATCTATTTTACCAGTAAAATGAAGGGCAAATAATACTATTGCCGCAATAACCACTAAGACAACTATAACAACTATTAATTTAGTTAGTGTGGAATTTTTAACAGTTACAGTTCCTCCCTTTCCTTTTACGGTAGTATGAGTTTTTCCCCTATTAACTTTAATATTGCTGCTACTTTTCTTTTTGCCATTACTCGTTTTCGTGTTTGCCATTTTTATTTACTTCTCCTATTTATCCTTAGTCTTTCTTCCCATAATATTTTTCAGTAACGTTTAACTTATCTGCTTCAGTTATTTCTCTAACTACTTTACAAGGAACTCCTACTGCTAAAACATTACTTGGTATATCTTTTGTCACTACACTACCAGCACCAATAACGACATTATCTCCTATTGTTACTCCACCACAAATTGTAACATGTGAAGCAATCCAAACATTATTTCCTATTGTAATTGGTTTTGCGTATTCTAAATCGTGAACCATTAAACCATCACCATAGTCTTTCATCATTCTTTCTTCTGCAACTAAAGGGTGCATTGGGGTAGCAACTACTACTCTAGGGCCAAACATAACGTTATCGCCAATAGTAATTGGGGCTACATCAAGCAATGTACAATCAAAATTCATATAAAAGTTTTTACCATATGTTACATTTATTCCATATTCTGTTTTTATTGTTGGTTCAAAAAATACTGTTTTATATGGTCCATTTGGAAATATTCTTTTTATTAAATGCATCCTTCTTGGAATATTCCAAGCATGTGTTTTATTAAATCTATCAACTAGCATTCTTGTTTTGATACGCTTAGCTAAGAGTTTTATATCGTTTGGATTATATAACTTTCCATTTTTCATTTTTATAAATTCTTTATATTCTTGTATTTTCATAGCCACCACTATTTCTTTAAATATTTTTTTATTCCTTCAAAAGTTTCTTCACTAATTACATGTTCTATTCTGCACGCATCATCTTCAGCTAGCTTTTCATCAATATCTGCAACCTTTATTAAAAATTCTTTTAATACGTTGTGTCTTTCGTATACTGAATTAGCTTTTTTTAGCCCAGTTTTTGTTAGAGTAATATATCCATTTTCATCAATTTCAATTAGGTTCGATTTTTTAAGCAAGCCCATAGCTCTTGATACACTTGCTCGAGAAAAATTTAGTTCTTTTGATATATCTATACTTCTAACATTCTCTTGTTTTTTTGATAGAATAAGTATAGTTTCTAAATAATCTTCTGCTGATTCATGTGTAGATCCAATTTTCATATTATTCCTCTCGATTGAATTGATATTAATAGTATATCATTAAGTTAACTAAACAACAATTTTGTTTTGGATTTCAAAATATTGTATTAAGTAAATCATAAAATTTTTTGAAATACAATTTATTCATCTCTTTAAATCAATTGTATAATCAATAACCATTCATAATCTCCATTTGAGTAACTTATTAAATTTGTCATAAACCATCAAGTATTAATGACGTGTTTTTGCTATAAAACGAAAAGTATTAATGATTTTTGTTCAAACAAGTGTCACAAATTCAAAAAAATTTTTAGTTTGTGACACTAAAATGCACATTTTTTTAATAATTCAATTTGACTATGTGTTATTATTATTCCAAAATATATGTATTATTTATCTAATAAAAACGGAGGAGTTATGAATAATTTTATTTCTAAAGCAATTGATGTAATTAAAAAACCGTCTAAATTATTAACCATTATACTTTTTTCTGTAACGGCATTTTTCAATTTCCTATTCTTTGTTGGAACATTCCCTAATAATTTCTTTCCTGTAATTGGACAATTATTTTCAATGATTCTAACATTAGTTCTTGATGGATTAATAGTATTGTTACTTGTATTGAAAAAAGATTCATGGGCAAAACTTGCTTTCTACTTTATTTTTGCTTATTTCTTTATTTCACTTTTATTCTTTGGTTTTGATAGTGCTGGTAATCTTTTTAATGGAGCTAATAAAATCGATATAGCTGCTTCTGTATTTGTATTTATTTCAACATTAGCTACAATAGCTTCAATTGTTTTATATATAATTGGAAGAATAAAGAAATCTAACCTAGCTAATATTGCATTTTTAATTATTGCTTGTGTATTTGTATTACAATTCATAGCTTTAATTTTATTTATGGCTTACTATGGTACAGTTAACACGCCATGGCCTATTTGGTTCTATATGATTTCATATGTTATTCTCTATCCATTATCACTCTTCTTTGGGTTTATTTACTTTATTCATGGTGAAGAAATATCTATAATCCAAACTCAAAAAGCTAATGATACTGTAAATACTGAAGAAGCAACAACTGCTGTAGAAGAATCATCTAATGATGAACAAATCGTTGAAGAAACTCCTGTAGTTGAAAAAATAGATAATACCGAAGAACCAATTGAAGAAGAATCAAATGTTGTTGAACAAAATGAAGAACAAACTACTGATGTTATTGTGGAAAACAACGAAACTAATAAATCTTCAGAAGATGATGATTCTTTTTTGCCAGACTAATATATAATTTTTCTTGACATTTATTTTTCAAGTGTTATTATATTTATAGTAGCAAAGGCGCTGCAGAACAATTTGTTTTGCTGCGCTTTTTTTATTTTAGTCCCCAAAAAAAGAGTTGCTTGCAATTCTTGTATATATTTTCCTCTAGGGTTTAGCACACATCTCTAGAGGAATTTATTTTTATATATTCCGTTCAAAACTTGAATTATTTTTCATATTATATGTATAATATACATATCTAAATACAACTAATAAGGGGAATATATGTCTGATATTGTACGTGTTCCGACACAACAAAGATCAATTCAAACAAAACAAAAAATAATTGAAGCTGGATATAAATTAATATCTCAAAAAGGCTTTTTTAATACTAATACCACTGAAATAGCAAAAGAAGCTGAAGTCTCTACTGGAATTGTATATGGATATTTTCATAACAAAAAAGACATACTATACGAAGTATTAGATATATATATTAAAAATGCATTTGATCCAATTTTAGATATGATATCTTCATATGATAAAAAGACATCAATTGAAGTCTTAACAAATAATGTATTGGATTTAACTATAAAAATTCATGAAGATAATAAAGGTATTCATGAAGCACTACATTCGCTCTCTTCTACTGATTCTCATGTAGAAAGCAAATTTATGGAAGCTGAAGACACTTTAACAAAAGATTTAGTTACTGCTTTTACAAAAATGGGATATGATAACCATGATTTAACTGAAAGAGTTCATTTAGCTATGGAATTAGTTCAATCATATGCTCATGAAAGAGTATTAGATAATCATGAATATATTAACTACGATAAAATGTATAAACTAATTTCTTGCATAATTGTTGATTTATTTAAAATTTAATTTTTCTTTTTATTAGATAGTTTCCCTGCTCTTAATGCATTAAGTATAGCTATTAAACAAACTCCAACATCAGCGAAAACTGCTATCCACATATTAGTTATTTTAAATGCACTCAATATTAAAACTAATACTTTAACAAATATTGAAAAGTATATATTTTCATATACTACTCTCATTGTCTTTTTTGCAAGAGAAATGGCTTTAGGAATTTTCGATATGTTATCGTCCATAATAACAACATCAGATGCTTCTATGGCAATATCTTGCCCAATTTTACCCATTGCTATACCTACATCAGCTCTTGCCAAAACAGGCGCATCATTAACTCCATCTCCAACAAAAGCAACTTTCTTATTTTCATTTATATGCTTTTCTACTAAATCTAATTTATCATTTGGTAATAATTCAGAATAATGTGTATCAATATCTATTTGGTTAGCAACATTTTGAGCTACAATCTCATGATCTCCTGTTAACATTACTAATTCTTTTATGCCATTGTCTTTTAATTCTTTTAATGTTTCTTTTGCTTCTTCTTTTACAACATCTGAAATTAAAATAAAACCTAA
>JAIKVY010000124.1 GCA_024685275.1 Clostridia bacterium | reverse complement strand
AAGATTTTCAGCAGCTAGATTAATTAATCTTTGTCTTGTTTCTTTTCCGCCCCAAGCTACATGAGGAGTAAATATAATATTTTTAGCATTTAAAAGAGGACAGTTTGGATCCATAGGTTCTTTTGCAATAACATCAACAGCAGCCCCTCTAATAATTCCATTATCCAAAGCAAATCTTAAATCATCTTCATTAATTACTCCCCCTCTTGAGCAATTAATTAAATAAGCAGATTTCTTCATTGTTTTTAGTAAATCCAAATTTACCATTTTTTCAGTATCTTTATTTAATGGGCAATGAATAGTTATATAATCAGAATTTTTAAATACATATTCTTTTGGATAATTAACAGTTCCATCAGTTGGATTAGTTCTAGTTGATACTAAAATATTCATATCAAATGCTTTAGCAAATTTAGCAACTTGTTTACCAATATTTCCATATCCAATAATACCAATAGTTTTGTTTTGTAATTCAGATATATCGTATGGGAAATAACAGAATGTTTTGCTTTTAATCCACCCACCTTTTTTTACTGAATCGTTATATTCAATTAATGAATTAGATAAAGCTAAAATATATGAAAAAACAAATTGAACAACTAAAAATGTAGAGTAGTTTGGTGCATTACAAACAGTAATATTTCTTTTAGATGCTTCAACTAAATCTATGTTGTTATATCCAGTAGCAAATAAGCCAATATATTTTAAGTTTTTAGCAATGTCAATGAACTCTTTATCAACAACCGTCTTATTTACAACTACAGCATCAGAATCTTTACACAAATTTGCTGCTTCAAGTTTTGGTAAAACACCATACTTTTCAACAGTTCCCAATTTATAAAATGCCGAAAAATCAATATCGTTGTCCCTAACTAGAGATTCTTCATCTAAAATTGTTATTTTCATATCAACCTCACTTTATATATCAATATTAATCTATTTTGAACAAAAATAGAAACAAATAATTGTATAACAACGCTATTTTCTATATCTTGTCAGTAAATGGATCATAACATAATCTAATACTTTTTTATGTAATGTGTTATAATTTTTAAAAGTAGATAAATAAAGTTATTAAAAGAGAAAAAGATGGGGAAAGCAAGACAAAAAGAATTAATGAATTTATGGTTATCTCAAATTGTAAATAAAATCTTTAAAAGTTCAATTGCGTTTGAAGAACTTGAAAGTTCCCAAAAAGGATTAGTAATTTGGTATATTCATGAAAATAATATTCCAATTAAAATTTTTGAGAAAATTGGTTTTGATATTATTAGAGGAAAATTTTTCGTGTTGGAGTATATTTATACCGAAGATAATCCATTAAATTATAATATAGAGAGAAATGAATTTGACAGTTTTGAAGCATTTTTCGAGCATGTTCAAGGTAATATATATGATCATTCTTGTTATTATGGGTATTCATTTTCTCAAGAAGAAATTGAAAAATATAGTCTTGATATTTCTAAACTTAATATGAGGTCGTTTATTGATTATGATATAAGTCAAAACACATTTGAATCAGTTTTAGCTGACAATGATGAAGAAAATCAAGAGGATGAAAAAAATGGAATTAAAATACGTAAATGGATTTTAGAAATAAAGTGTATTGATTCGTATGATTTGCTACTTAAAGAGTATGAGAATTTTAAAACAAGATTTTTATTTTATGATAATGTAAAAATATTTTTCTCTTTAATAATTCAAAAATTTGGAGATTCTATTAAAGATTACCTTATTGAATTTAGACGGCATAATGATCCATCTAAAGGTATAGATGTGGATGATATTTTGTTTTATTACGGAGTAAAATCGGCAGAACAAATTTTAGTTAATTTTGATGGCGGGTGTTGGACAAGAGTCACTATAAATAATCGTAAGAATAAAATCATGAAAAAAATAGAGTTATTTCAAGACAATCATTTTATTATCAAAAAAAGAGGATACTTTTCTGAATCTAGTCAATTATTCATAGTGAATTATTTATTTTATGAAAATAATGAAAGAGTTCCCTATATGATAGCAGAAAAGTGCTTATTATTATTTAATGATTTTGCAAAAGAGTTAGATGGTGATTTATCTGGCATTAATCTTGAAAACGCGCCAATAAGCAGAACAGATGTTTATAATTATAAAATTGATGAAAAAACAAAACTTCCAAAATCTTACAATTACACATCGTATAAAGTAAAAAAATATTATGATAACGAAAGATTTTGGGTTGAACAAATTTGGTTAGATGAAAAAGAGAATGTGATTATATCAAAAGAAGAAGAATTTCAATTTTTTTGTGATTTTGCTCATTATTTAAATAATGATCTTTCTAATTCAAATTTAATTATGTGCGATGGAATTGATAATATTGCCAAAAAAAAAGATTTAAACTTAGAAGGCGTTAGGGTAAGAGGACAAGCATCTAAAAAACTAAATATTAAATCAGAAACTATTTCAAAAGAAAAATATAAATTAATTGAATTTCAACAAGCACAAAGCTATGAACTTACAACTATTAACGAATTACAATCTCAAAGAGCTATTGATGATGAGTATAATGGATTAGTTTCTTACATTACTGATATTCATATGCTTCATAGGTTCGATGCTTGGAAATGTGAAACATATGAAGATATGGATTATGTTACAAAAATTATTACTAAAGAAATTGGAGGAGATAACCTATCAATTAGAGTTAAATTAATTGGTGGGGATGTAGCTAGTGATTTTGATGTATATAAGTCTTTTGTTACTTGTTTGAGAGAGGTTAATAAAAATGGTAAGATTTTTTATGCACTAGGAAATCATGAATTGTGGCCTTTTAGGGGCTTTTCTTTAGATTCAATTGTTGATAAATATAAAGAAGTGATTAATCTAAATGGGATGTATCTTGTTCATAATAATTTATTTTATTTTGATGATGTTTGGAAAGAAATAACGACTCAAGAATTAAAAAATATTTCCAGTAGTGATTTAAGAAAGAAAATGCGAGGAGCAGCGCTGATCATATTTGGCGGAATAGGGTTTGCTGGGAAAAATAAAGAATTCAATGCTGATATGGGAATATATAGAAAGATAATAACTCGAGAACAAGAAATTGAGGAAAGTAGGCTTTTTGAATCATTATATCTTAAAGTTGCAGATGCTTTATATGATAAAAATGTGATTGTATTTACTCATATGCCAATGAAAGATTGGACTTTAAATAATTATACAAAGGGGTTTGTATATGTAAGTGGGCATAATCATAGAAATTATTTTTATGATGATGGCGTAAAAAGAATTTATTCTGACAATCAAATTGGATATAGGCAAAAGAATATATATATGAAGAATTTTTCAATTAGAATGGATTATGATTGGTTTTCAGATTATAAAGATGGCATATATGAAATTACTAAATCTGATTATATCAATTTTTACAGAGGCATTTGCGAATATTTATCTTTCAAAAGGGAATATGATAAATTATATATGTTAAAACGAGAAGGGATATATATGTTCTTGATGAAATCCCCAAAAGGAACTTTATTTGTATTAAATGGAGGAGCAATTAAAAAAGCAAATGGTCATTCAGTAGAATATTTTTATGAAAATCTTGTTACATATTCTAAATCAATAAAGATGTTCCTATCTCAATTTGATGAATTCCAAAAGAATGTTTCAAAAGAAATTAAAAGCATTGGCGGAGACGGAACAATTCATGGGAGTATAGTTGATATAGACTTTTGTAATCACTTATATTTAAATCCACTTGATAGAACAATTACTCCATATTTTGCTTACTCAATGGTAGAAAAGTATGTTTATAAAAATATACCAAGTTTACTTAAATATCAATGCCCACAAATTTATAAAAGATATAAAGAGAAATTATTGGAAGAAAACCAAAATAATAATGCATTAATAATTGTTAATGAAAATCTACCGATTACAAACTCAAAAAAATTTGTAGAAAGTACTGAAATGTATAGAGTTTCTAGAATATTAAAGGGACTTCAGTTTACTACAAAATATAATATTATTAGACTTTGGAATGATACTATTATTGGCGATTCATCAGAAGAAAAAGGGAGATTAATTGTTAGTGGAATTATTAATCCAGAAGAAATGGAATTGATTCATAAACAACAAAAATTAATTGAAAACGAACAGAAAAAAACAACAAATTTGAGTGATAATAAAATTAAGAGTAAAAGTGAAAACCCACCTGAATTACCTTTAACACAAGAAGAGTTGTTATATAGATTAGAAAGATATAGAAATAAATTAGCTGCACACACCCAAACAATAGAAGTTGTTGAATATAATGGAGCAAAGCATAATGCAAAATATAAGTGTAAATTATGTGGTCATACTTGGGAACAAAGACCAGATTGCTTTAAAGGACGTGGCTCATTACACTATGTGTGCAAAAAATGTAAAAGATAATCACATAAATAATCTAATACTTTTTGATTTAGAAAATATGGTATTTAGTAATATAAAAATTTATTATATAAATTTTAAAATTTGTTGTTATATAATCTTGCTTTATTTTGTTTTTAAGTGCTATAATACATTTGAAAAAATATATAATTTTGGAGGCATTA
>JAIKVY010000118.1 GCA_024685275.1 Clostridia bacterium | reverse complement strand
CTCAACAAATGAATATGTTTTAATACATGATGGAGCAAGACCTTTTGTATCAAAAGAATTAATTAACCTAATTTGTGAAGAAACAATAAAACATAATTCTGCTATTCCTTACACTAAACCTACTGATACGCTATATAATCTATCAAATAATCCTAAATATGAAGATAGAACCAATTTTGCATTAATTCAAACACCACAAGGCTTTAATAGGACAGAAATACTTGAAGCATATAACCATAATAACAATACTTCTCTAACTGATGACAGTAGTATTTATTTAAATTGCAAAAATACTATTAATTTTGTTGTTGGCGAATTAAGTAATAAGAAAATAACAACCATTGAAGATTTAATAGGATTAAATAATAAAGTTGGTATAGGCTTTGATGTTCATAGATTAGTTGAAAATGGAAAACCATTAAAATTAGGTGGAATTAATATTGAATATTCATTAGGAATAGAAGCTCATAGTGATGGTGATGTCTTATTACATTCACTTTCAGATGCTATTCTATCATGTGCTCATGAAAAAGATATCGGACATGCATTTCCTGATAATAGTGATAAGACACTAGATATGGATAGTTCCAAAATCTTAGCATATGCATTAAACAAGTTGAATGAAAAAAATATGATAATAAATAATATTAGTATTGTTATTATTGCTCAAAAGCCCAAAATGGCTAAATATATCGATTCAATTATTGATAATCTCTCTAATTTGTGCAAATTAGATAAAAATAGTATATCTATTACCGCCACTACAACTGAGAACTTAGGTATCCTAAAAGATGGAAAAGCTATTTGTGTGCTTTCAACAATAACTTGTATCTAACCAGCTAAATGTTTTCTTAAATCACTTTCACCTGGCAATTATTACTTTATATTTTACTTAAAGTACATTTTTTGATAATTTAAGCAAATTATAGCACGTGTTTTCTCGCCTTTTTGAATCTTTGCCCCTTTATAATCTGCTTAAAGTCAAAATTTTTATGAGTTTAAGCAGAATATAACGCATGAACCGAATGTGATTTTTCTATTTCCTGATATGCTTTATATCGTTTTCTTCGCTCTCAATTGAGATGTATTTTTCAACTTCCATATGGAGATCATACTTTTCTCTTAATTCCATTATTTTTTGCATAACAGGCATGGCATGATGTTTGTCTAATGCTTGCTGATCTTGCCATGAGTCGATTAAAAGAACATAATCACTACTTTCTAATGGCATAAAGTACTCATATCGGATATTACCTTCTTCATTGCGTATTTCATCTACAATACCAGATGATATCATTTCTTCTACAAATCTTTTAGACGCGCCATTTTCTCCGCAATATCTAATATTTATTGTAATCATCTCTTTATTATTCTCCACTATGTTTAAATACTGGGAAGAAATCATGTAAACCATAATTCTTTAGTGGTTTTACTGTGTTTAATAATTGCATATCTTCTTCTGAAATAACAAAGTCTAAATCAAAATTATTTGCTAAATGTTCTTCACTCGATGCTTTAGGTAATACAACCATACCCAATTGTATGAGATATTTAAGACATATTTGAGCAAATGTTTTATTGTATTTATCTGCAATTTCATTAACCTTTTTTAATCGCTTTGCTTCGCCATGAGCAATTGGTGAATAAGCTTCAATTAAAATATCGTTTTCTTTGCAATAATTGACTATTTCAAAAGGTACTTGTCCTACATGAGCCAATACTTGATTAACCATTGGTTTAATTGTGCAATTTTTAAGTATGTTTTCTATATCGGAAATGTGGAAATTTGAAACACCAATAGCTTTCACTTTACCTTCACTATATAACTTTTCTAACGCGTGCCAAACTTCTGCATTTTCTTTATAATAATCTTTTTTTGAAGTTCTAAACTCTCTCCATGGTTCTGGAGAATGTATTAAAATTAAATCAACATATGATAAATTCATCTTTTCTAGGGATTCAATAACTGAATTATATGCTGAATCGTAATCTTTTAACTCTGCTCTTACTTTTGTAGTTATGTATAATTCTTCTCTTGGAATACCACATTCTTTAATGCCTAGTCCAACGCCCTCTTCATTTTCATATGCTTGAGCGGTGTCGATATGACGATAGCCAAGTTTTACTGCTGTTTTGATAATATCAGCAACTTTATTGTTCTTTATTAGCCACGTTCCTAATCCTATAGTAGGTATTATGTTTCCATTATTAATTTTCATTGTTTCCATAGTTTTATCTCCTTTTTATTATAATAACCTATTAATTACAATTTTTTCAACTTTTGTATTTATTGAGAAGATACCCATAAAATAGCAAAAAATAAGTCACCTAATTTAATAATTTAAAGTGACTTATATATATATTCTTAGTTATAACGAGTTTTTAATTGTTATTAAATAATTCTAGTCTTTTTTATCAATATACGCATATTCTGGTTCACAGGTTATACGTATTCCTAATTTTTTGAGAGTTTGAATTTCCATTTCATCTAACATCACAGTACTATGTGCTTCACAACCATTTAATACTCCAATATTTTTCATAATTTCTGCTATTGTTGTATTCATTGGAGTTGATACTGCTAAAGCAACTAATACCTCACTTAAATTCAATGGTGTTTTATTATTTCCCAAAACTTCTTTTTTCATTTTTTGAATTGGCTCAATTACCCATGGGGATAATAATAGTTGTTTTTGACTAACATTAATATATTTCTTCATCGCATTAATAACTACAGCAGCTGCTGCATCCATTGCTTCTGAATTTCTTCCCCTTACTATTGAACCATCTTGTAATTGTAATGCGCAAGCTGGACATTTTCTTTGTTCTTGTTTATCTAATGCTGCTTGAACAACTTTTCTATCTTTAGTTGATAACTCAAGATTACTCATAAGCATCTCTATTCTATTAACTGTTGATATTGGTGTTCTTCCTTGCTTGTAATCACATAAAGCTTGATAATATCTTCTTATTATTTCTTGTTTAGAAGCTTCACATACAACTTCATCATTAACTATTGCATAACCAATCATATTAACACCCATATCTGTTGGCGATTGATATATATCTTCACCTAAAATACGTTTTAATATGTTTTTAACAACAGGGAATACTTCAAGATCCCTATTATAATTTACTGTCTTTTCACCATATGCATCCAAATGGAATGAGTCAATCATATTTACATCTTGCAAGTCTGCTGTGGCTGCTTCATATGCAACATTAACAGGATGTTTAAGTGGTAAATTCCAAACTGGGAATGATTCATATTTTGAATATCCAGCTTTTTTACCTCTTTTGAATTCATGATATAACTGAGATAAACATGTAGCTAATTTCCCAGATCCTGGGCCTGGAGCAGTAACTACAACTAATGGTTGAGTTGTTTCTATATATGGATTTGCCCCATATCCTTCATCACTAACAATTGTTTCAACATCGTTTGGATATCCTTTTGTTAAATGATGAATATATACTCTTTCTCCCATTCTTTCTAATTTATCTTTAAATAAATCAGCAGCTCTTTGCCCTGAATATTGGGTAATAACAATACTGCTTACTTTAATTCCTATTTGTCTTAAATTACCCATTAATCTCAATAAATCGGCATCATATGTTATACCAAAATCTGCTCTTCTTTTGTTTTGTTCAATAGCGTTAGCACTTATACAGAAGATTATTTCAAGTTTATCTTTTAATGTTAATAACATTTTTGTCTTTATATTTGGATCAAAACCAGGTAATATTCTTGCAGCATGCAAGTCATCAAATAGTTTTCCACCAAATTCAAGATATAACTTGTCGTATTTTGATATTCTTTCTAGAATTTTTTCTGATTGTTTTTTAATATACGCTTCATTATCAAATCCTATTTCCATATAATCCCCTCTTTTTTTAATATGCCGAGTTAAAAAGCCCGGCATATTATTTTTGATTTTAATTAATTTGAATTGTTATACAATTCCGTGAGCTAATATAGCATTAGCAACTTTTAAGAAACCAGCAATATTTGCTCCTGCAACTAGATTTCCATCTAATCCATATTCTTTTGCTGTCTTAGAAATATTCTTATATATATTTTCCATTATGTCTTTTAATCTTGCATCAACTTGTTCAAATGTCCAGCTTAATCTTTCACTATTTTGTGACATTTCAAGAGCTGATGTAGCAACACCACCAGCGTTCGATGCTTTAGCTGGTCCAAATAATACACCATTAGATTGGAAAATATTAATAGCTTCTGGAGTACTTGGCATGTTTGCACCTTCGCATACACATTTACATCCATTGTTTACTAATATTTGTGCACTTTCTCCATCGATTTCATTTTGAGTAGCACATGGTAAAGCAATATCACATTTAATTGTCCAAATGCCTTTGCATCCTTCAACATATTTAGCATCTTTATGAACCTCAACATATTTCTTGATTCTAGCTCTTTGTTCATTTTTGATCTTAAATATTAAGTCTAAGTCAATTCCCTTTGGATCATAAATGTATCCGTTACTATCAGACATAGCAACAACTTTTGCTCCTAATGTAACTGCTTTTTGAACTGCATATTGAGCAACGTTACCACTACCAGATACAACAACTGTTTTACCTTTAAATGAATCGTTATGATCTTGTAAAAGAGCATTTGTGAAATAACATAAACCATATCCAGTTGCTTCTGTTCTAGCTAAAGAACCACCATAGTTAATTCCTTTACCAGTTAAAACACCTTCGAATTGGTCTGTAATTCTCTTGTATTGACCATATAAGAATCCGATTTCTCTTCCACCAACACCAATATCTCCAGCTGGAACGTCTTCATCTTTACCAACGTATTTATATAGCTCTGTCATAAAGCTTTGGCAGAATCTCATAACTTCCATATCTGATTTGCCGTGTGGATCAAAATCGCTACCACCTTTACCACCACCAATTGGTAAACCTGTTAATGAGTTTTTGAAGATTTGTTCAAATCCTAAGAATTTGATAATTCCTTCATAAACTGATGGATGGAAACGTAAACCACCCTTGTATGGTCCAATTGCATTGCTAAATTGAATTCTAAATCCACGATTAACTTGAACTCTTCCTTTATCATCAACCCATGGCACACGGAATTTGATAATTCTGTCTGGTTCAACTAGACGAGCAATAACTCCTTTAGTAATATACTCAGGATGTTTTTCAACTACTGGCTCGAGTGACTCAAAAACTTCAGTAACTGCTTGAATAAACTCAGGTTCATGAGCATTTCTCTTTTTTACAGTTTGAAGTATCTTAATTAAATCTTTGTTTGTAAGTTTCATTTTTTGTTTCTCCTTTTTAATAAAATTTTCCCCAAAAAAAGAGTCCAAATAAAACTTATATTAAATTGTAATTTTATACTTTTTTATTGTCAAGAATTAATTAGTCTTACAGCAATTAATTTAATGCTAATGTATTTAGTAGTATTAATACTTTTTTCTCCAATCTGGATTTAAAACAATATAGCCGCCTTGCCCTTCAGAACGATAATTTTGGCAAACTCCAGCCCAAGCTAGAATCGCAGCATAATATGTGGAACGTCTTGTTGTAGTATTGCCTATATTGTTTCCATAGAATTCAATACTGATAAATGAATCAATTGTATCTAAAGGTAATTCTTTTGAACCAATCTTTTTTCCATTTTGTGCAGCACTATCACCTCTATACATTTTGCCACCTAATTCACAAGCCTTATCTACAATTGCATCAAAAATATGCCATTCACAAATCAAATTAGCAAATCCAGAATTTTTAACCCCATCATCGCTTAACCAAATTGTTATTGGCTCT
Source organism: Clostridia bacterium (assembly GCA_024685275.1). Lineage (GTDB taxonomy): Bacteria > Bacillota > Clostridia > Christensenellales > DTU072 > CAG-1782. The sequence continues at coordinate 65 of JAIKVY010000118.1, read as the reverse complement.
CCTTTTAACATAGGACATTCGGCCTTACCACCACGAGCATTTAATAATTCAATAATTCTTTGGCT
>JAIKVY010000089.1 GCA_024685275.1 Clostridia bacterium | reverse complement strand
TTTTACTATACGCCCAGTCCCACTATGCAATATTCCTTTCCTTTTAGGTGTTGAGGATCCTGTTAGAATAATTTGTCCTTTCTGTCCACGTTTATCAACTTCAGCTCTAGTTGCATCCCAAATTGATGGAACTTCTTGCCACTCATCAATCATCCTTGGCGTTTCTCCTTGTAGAATCATTAAAGGATTTAATTCTGCTAACTGTCTATTAGAAAAATTACGCGAAGGATCACCAACTAAGAACTCACTTTTTGCATGATAAGATGATGTCCAAGTTTTTCCACACCATTTTGGACCCTCAATACAAATTGCACCACTAATGGTCAAATAAGTTTCCATAGTATCATCAATTATTCTTCTTTTATAAGCCAATTCATCTGCCACCTTTCCCATAATAGCCTCCTTATTATTACTTTAATTATATCAAAGTGAGCAATATTTTGCAATATAAGTGAGCAATATTTTTGAATTTAAGTGAGCAGTTTTTTAGCGTTTGAGTGAGCAATATTTTTTACTAATTTCCATTTTTATGAGCTTATATTTTCTAAAATTACCACTTTTATGAGCCTAAAATTTAAATGATTCACCACTTTTATGAGCTTGTGCTGATTTTTTGTGTACTTGTCAATGGAAGTGGGCACAAAAAATAATTATATTAATTTTCGTTTTACAAATTGATATATTATCTATTACCACCTGTAATCATTGTTATACCATTCATCCATAATCTTATCAATTAACATTGCTCTAACTTCATCTTCAGTTAGACTGTCAACATATTCTTTTATATCTTTTAAATGTTCTTTATATCTTTTTTCTTCTTGTTCTTCATATTCTTCAGCTTCTTTGATTATTTTTTCAGCTTCATTTGGATAAATTGTAAAATATGTGGCTACCATATGTTTACATATTACTCTTCTATCAAAAGCAAAAGGACAAGTGCATGCAGATTTTCTTGGATGATTTATATCAATATGGACTACATATTCGTCTGTTCCACTAACAATAGAGTCATATTCTCCCTCGTTAATCTTATTTATATTTTTTACTTTCTTTGATTGAAAATACTCAATTCCTCTCCATAAGGAATTTCCACTTGCTAAATCTATTAATCCCATATTTTATTTCCTCCAAGTTCATCTAACATTTATGAGAAAAGAAATATATTCTTTTAGCTCTTCACTAAAATCAGATAAATCATCTATCTTTATTACTCCTTCCTTTAAAAGTGAAACAATATTATCAACCATAATACTTTTTCTCATTTCACATCTAACACCTGCTTTGCTTTTATCAGTATTTATCCTCTTTTCTAATTCCCAAAATATCTCAGAAGCATGTTTTGCATCATTTAATATATGGATATATTCATTATTAAGTTTTTTTATAAATTCTTCCTGCCAGTTAGGTAATTTTTCTCTAAACAGATTCCAATCTTTCGTTGTTGTTTTATAAAACATATATATTCATAACTCCCTTAAATATCTATTTTATAAAAAATGGAAACATATATGGTGGAATTCTATATCCATTTTCATCTATGACAAACTGTTTAGGATGAACAATATATGATGCTGCAATTTTTTTTCTAAATCTATTTTTGAATAGATTATATGAAGTGTTTGTATAATTTTTTGAAGATTTAACCTCAATTGGGAAGACTTTAATATTTGTCTTACTTTCATTAGATATTAAAAAATCAATTTCTATATCATTCTTATGCCTTTCTATAGAATAATGTGTATAAAAATATAATTTTTTCCCTAATGCTACAATCATTTGAGATATTACATTTTCATAAAACATTCCTTTATTTATAGAAAGTTTATCATTCATAATACTATTATAAAGTTGATTGGAAGATATTTCATTTTCATTAAAAGTATGTGAAATAAGCAAGCCAGTATCACCCATGTAGCACTTTACCTCTGAATTATCTTTATTTAATGAGAACCCGACATTAGGATCATTACATTTATAGCAAAGATTACATATCATAGAGTCATCAAGCCAAAATAAAGGTTCGTCATATTTACTAAACATAGCACCTTCATCTACTTTACTTAAAACAACTTTTTTTTCATGGGTTGATAGATATCCAGATATATTTTCAAATATAGCAGAAACTTTCGAATTATATCTTTTTGCAGCTTTATTAATATCATCTTTATATAAAGATAGTATCTCTCTTTTTGCAATGTCCGCTTTATTAAAATCTCTACTGTTTTCAAAGTATGATATAACGCTTTGTGGCATACCACCTACAATCATATATTCCTTAAAAAGGCGCATAGCGTTTGTATGATATTGGTTATCTAATGCTACTTTATCTTCTGCACATTTTTTTATATAATTTAATAAAATATTTTCATTTGCCGCCCATAGAAATTCTTCAAAATCTAAAGGATACATTTTTATTTTCATTTCCTCAGATGGTATAACTATATCATTAACATTTTCCTTTATTGAAATTAAAGAGCCTGTTTCTATATATGAATATCTACCATCTTTGACTAGATATTTAATTGCTTCCCTAGCTTTTGGGTATTTCTGAACCTCATCAAATATGATTAAACTCTCATTTTTAAATAATTCAACATTATACTCTAGAAAAATATTTTGGAAGAAAATATCAAGTTTATTTAAATTGAAAAAATTTCTTTTAATTTTTTCGCTTGCAATTGCAAAATCAATAATTACATATGATTTATAGTTCTTTTGGGCAAATGTTTCAACAATAGTAGATTTTCCAATACGTCTTGCCCCTTCAATCATTAAAGCATAATTTTTGCTGTATTTTTCTTTCCATTCTACTAATTTATCATATATTTTTCGTTTAAGCTCCATGATTATCCTCCTTATCTTATTATATATTATTTTTGATAATGCGACAAGTATTTTTTTTTATTTTTATAGATAATGCGACAAGTATTTTTTAACGATTTTATAGATAATGCGACAAGTATTTTTTGTTTAAAACCAATTGCTACTCTATTAAAAAGCATGCAAAATATGTATAATTAATCAGTAAATGTTAAAATTTAGCCTTTTTTATGACTATTTTATGCTTCAGCTCCGTTGTCTGTTTCATCAGTTTGAGGTTCTTGTTGATTATTCTGATTTTGTTCTTCATTTGTTTTTATACTTACTGGCTCTTCGTAATGTCCTGTATGCATTCCGTTTACAACTCTAACTAATAAATCATTAAGATACTCTGTTGTTAAATCTTTATTTATCGTTGCTTC
>JAIKVY010000076.1 GCA_024685275.1 Clostridia bacterium | reverse complement strand
AAATAATAAAGCCTAAGGCAAATGTCTCAGTAATACAACGGTTAGTATACGTGCTTGCCATGCATGAAATGACGGTTCGATTCCGTTCTGAGGCTCCATCTAATAACAATAGACTAACATCTGTTAGTCTTTTTTTATTTTGATACAAAAATAAGTATAATTGTGCTCGAAAAAATGTTCTGAAAAAATCGGGAGTTCCCGGAATTGAACCCAAAATATCACCAGATTCAGACATCAAGACTTATTAAATATAATAGTTCAAATCCAGGAAACGAATACTACCAAAAAGTACTTAAAAAAGAAGATATTTATCGTAATATAATTGTTTTAAAATGTATCAATGATACAAAAAAGTGTTGACAATAAAAATGTATCAATGATACAATAAAAATGATAAGGAGATTGTTATGGACTCGATTATAAGTATAAAAGAAATTAATGAAATAATAGAAAAGTATAATATTGGTAAAAGGCCTTTATCTATAATTTTAGGTTTTGGAGAAATTACAATTACAAGATATTTAGATGGATATCCAGTAACAAAACAAAAATCAGATATTTTAAAAGAAATATTGAATAGTCCTGAAGAATTTTTAAAATATTTAGAAAAAAACAAAGACGATATTTCAAATATAGCATACGCAAAATCAAAGAGAAGCGTAGAAAAATTATTAAATACTAAATTTGACAATGATAATGAACTAGAAAATGTATCAGAATATATTGTGAGAAACAACGATGATATTACTAATCTTTCGTTGCAAAAACTATTATATTATTGCCAGTTATTTTCGTATGTAACAATGAATGAACCTATGTTTGTTTCGCAATGTAGTGCTTGGGATCATGGACCTGTATATAGAAGTATTTATTATAAATATAAGGCAAACGGCAGTGAATTAATAGCTAATATAGATACACAAAACACAAAAATAAAATATAAAGAGCTAGTTGATGAAATAATTAAAGATTTTGGGTGTTTTTCTGGGAAAGTTCTCTGTTTTTTTACGCACACTGAAGAAACATGGAAAAAAGGATATCAAGCTATTAATAACAACATCTCAGACGAAGATATGAAAAAATTTGCTAAGACGATTAAAAACAAGTACAACATTAACTCTATTTCTGATATATCTAAATACTCTGAAGCGCTGATAAATATTTACAAAAGTGAGGAAATGAAATGGAAAAAAGCATAGAGGCATTCATTAACTCATTAGATAACGGCTTGTATTTAATTGATATGCCAACCGGTACCGGCAAAACTACTCAAGCTATTAATTACATTTACAACCACTATAAAGAAAATAGAAAATTCATTTATGTAACATCGCTTAAAAAAAATGTCGAAGATGCATATATTAAGTTAAATGAACTATTTAAAAAAAATCATCTTGAAGAAGAGTTTAAATCAAGAGCGTTAAGATTGTATGCAAACGCAGACAAAGTAATAGAAAGTATTATGAATGTTAAAACGAACACAAGTGATGAAATAATGAATTTTCAATCATTCATAAGGCTCAAAAAGGAAGTTGAGATTTTAAAAAGAATCGAAAAAATAGATCCAAATATGAAGGAAAGGTTTGAAAAAGACATTAAAGAAAAGCTTGAACCAGAATTTCGAAAAGATGTTAAAAAATTTATTAATGAGAAGAAAAGAACAAATAAAGAAAGATTTTACTATATAAAAAACAATCATAATTGGCTATTAGAATTATATCCATCCATTCTAACAAATAATAGAAATATTTACTTTGTTACCATAGATAAATTCTATTTAGGCAACGACACTATAATAGAATCAACATACAAATTTATTAACAATCAAAGCATAATAAACAATGCAGTTATTTTTATCGATGAAGTAGATGCAACCAAATCTACAATTTTAAGTCGTCAAATTGATGAAAGCCTTAAAAATAGCATTGATTTGATTCAACTGTTTCTGAACATTCATTCTACATTAAACAATAAAGACTTTCCTAAAGAAATGCTAATACCAAGTCAATTAGATATTTCAAAACAGAGAACTGAAGAAAGTATTATTGAAAAAATGAAAGATGTATTTAATGAAGCGTTTAAAGATAACAATATGAATTATGCTTTTAAATTGTTAGATAAGGATGATGATAAAAAATATATTTTTGATGATAATTCAATTTTAACAATCACAAAAGAACCGAAAACAACAGATATATACATAGTTCATTCAAATAAAGAAAATTACAATAGAATTACTTTAACCGGTGAAAAGAACGCTCATAGATTACAAAGCATCATAAGAAAGATAAGTGGAGCTGTATCGTACTTCATAAATGGATGCTATATTTTAGCTATTAATTATTGCAATGCGTATAATGAAAGTCAAAAAGAAAACGACCTTATGCAGATTGACGACTCTGTTTCATCAATTATTAGAGCTTTTAACATAAATGAAAGATTTATTAATTACTTAACCAATGTAGTATTATCAAAAGGAACCAATAAATTTGTAAATGTTGCTGGACTAACGACAGATTTTTATGAACATGGATTTAGATACTACAAATTTACAGATAGTTTAAGTAATAATTTTTCTACGGTAATATCGATGTTCGATTTAAATGATACACCAGAGTTATTTTTATTAAATCTATGCAAAAAAGCTCATGTAATTGGTCTATCTGCAACAAGCACAATTGATACAGTCACAGGCAACTACGATTTGCGTTTTCTTAAGCAAAAACTAGGTGCCAATTACTATGTAGAAAATGATAAAGATAAAGATAGAGTGAACGCTTATATAGAAAAAATAATAAGTTCGAATAAATCAAATATTACTGTTGAATTTGAAGACGTAGAGGATGTGAACTCGAGTATTTGCCAAATTTTTCAAAAAAATGACTATCAAGACTACTTTAATAATTTATTAACCCTTCAAAAAGATGATGAATTTAATAATAGAAGATTCGTTAAAATCCTATTAGCAATAAAATCATTTATTCTAAGAAAACTTCCTTCTATGTTGATTTTATGTAATAGAAATTTAAGCAATTCTTCCGACCTTTTGTACTCGAAAAAAACATTTGAAAAGGCCATAGATTTTATTACCAAAGAAAGCAAAATTAATGAACAATACATTATTATTAATCTTTTAACAAAAGGTTTTGAAGAAAGCAAAAAGGAATACCAAAGTTATATAAAAGAAGGAAAAAAGATAATTGTATTTTCAAGTTATCCCACAACAGGAGCTGGCCAAAATTTACAATATCAATATGAACAAGATGGTATTACTATCAGTGAAGATTTAAGTTCAATTTACATAGAAAAACCGACTAATATGTTAATTAATACTTCGTCATTTAGTGAGAATACAAACAGTGATTTGATAAAGTACATTTATCAAGTTGAAGCATTAAATAATAATGGCGAAATTACAATAAAAGATAAAAATATATGCATAAAAGAAAGTTTTTTAAGAATACATAATTCAGATTCAAATTGGAAACACTCAAACTTATATGAATGTAATTCAATTAAGAATCAAGCACTAAGTGTATTGATGCAAGCTGTTGGAAGAATATGCAGGGTTCGCGGTAAAAGTATTGATACAACGATATTTGTAGATAAAGATATTATAAACGAACTAGATTTAACATCAATCCAGTATAGAAAATTAAATAGAGAATTTAAAGAAATAATAAATAAAGCTCAAGAAAGCGGTGTCACTAAACCAAATCGTGACAACCTATCAATAGACATTCAAAAAGCAGAAAATGATAACAAAATTATCAATGATAGTATTCACTATATGTTAGGTAATAATTTTTGGAATGAAAATGATATAGATATATGGGTAAATTTAAGAGAACAAGCTTTGAAATATCCATGTACCGATTCATATTTTGGAGAAAATAATAGATTCTTTGATTGTTATTTTAAAACATCAGACAAGTTATTTAACAAGTATTATTACAATCAAACAAGTGATTTTGGGTGCGCGAAAATAAGTTTATCCAAAACATCAGAAATAACATCTGAGGTGTCTCAAGAAGACTGCAACCTTTCAAAACTGATGAAAATAGATTTTATAAGAAATAAGTTTATTGAAAAAGGGTATGCTACCGAATTTAAACAAAGTGGTTATATGATGCTTCCGGTTGTTTACAATAATATCTATAAAGGCGCACTTGGTGAGGCAATAGGCAGAATAATACTAGAGCACATTGGATATAATTTGGAAGATATAAAAGATGGTTATGTCTTTGAAAAATTTGATTATAAATATAAAAACATATACATTGATTTTAAATTATGGAACAACACAGGAGAATCATTAAATGTTAACAAAGCTCAAAATAAAATAGATGAAATCAATGCTAACCACGCCATTATAATCAATATAATGGGCAATTCAAAAGAAAACGTTAAGCGAAAGAATAGTGTTTTTGTTATACCTGCTCTTATAGATAAAAACGAATTAACACTAAATGAAAAGGCAGTTAAATGCTTGGTTAAGTTGTTGGGGGAAATAAAATGAGAATTACGACTAATATTTTAGATATTTATATCGATTATGAAAAAGTTGATAGAGATTTTGTAATTGTTGAATTCAAATCAAACAATGAAAAGAAACCAAATCCGAAGATTTTTGAAACTGAAGATGTTAATTTTATTTCATTATCTTATGCTGGTGGACAATGCGCCTATGCGTTAATGGATGAGGATGGATATAAAGATCTATTGTATGCAAAGTTGAACGAAACAATTAGTTATAAAAAAGTAGATGCTAAATATACTGATAACTACTATAAAACATTATTAAGATTGTTTATTAATGCTATAGCTAACTACACTGATGAGTTAGCATACAGTAATCTTACAGGTAAATTTTTCAAATTTGATACAAAAACAAAGAATTCTATAAAAATGGAAGAATTGAGCATTAGTTATGATCCTGTTTATGATATTACGTTATTAAATTGTTCTGCGTGTAGTTTTATAAGAGTTGATAGATTCAATATCGATAATCCTGTTTATACCTTTGGTGGAAATAACAACACACTAATACGTTGTTTCAAACATGAAGATATTATGTTTATAAAAAAGGCAAATGGCAACAAAAAAGCTTCCAAGACGTTTTTAAAATTAACAGATAAAAGTGGAAGAACAAGAATAATGTATGATTTACTCGACCATTTAAATAGTAGATTTTATGATTACTTAAATGTAAAATTTAAAGAGTATGAAATTTTAGAATCTGAACCATCCAATGGAGTAAAGTTGGAAGTTATTACTAAAGACTTAATTGAAAACTATAATATAGCAATTGTTAATTGGACTAAAGAAATTGAAAACAAGAGTGAAATATTACAATTGAAACACAATTTAGAATGCACCCTCGGCAAAAAGATTAGAATTTTTAAAAACATACAAAAAGATATGTTTAACATTGTAATAATACACAATAAAGATTTTTATATTGATAATCAATTGCAAGATGTACATAATTTGCTTCCTAAAAAAATAGTCACTCAGTGTATAACTATAGAGGAATTGTCTAGTATAATTAACGATGAAGATTATAATAAAATGAAGCCCTCTCTTGTAACTACATTAAAAGAGTTATTAATTAAAAACGATATCATTAGTAATAATTATTTTTCATATGATGATTGGAGCGCCTATAACTTTAAAAATAATTGGGAATTTATAAAATGTGATAAGGACAAAAATAATATTTATAAAATGAAAATTAATCCAAATGGCCATTATTTGATTGAAAAAGAAGAAATGAATATATTTAATGCTTCCGAATTCACAAATTACATTAAAGATTTTAAAGAAAAAAGAAACCTAGAATTAATAATAAAGGATGATATAGGAAACACGAATTATATTGAAAGAACTGATATTGTAGCAATGCCAAATAAACGTGTTTTTGGCGAAAATTCTATGTGTAAAAAGAAAGCCGTTCAAGAGGTACTATATCCGGGATTGTTCAACATTAATTATGTTGAGATTGATGGAGTAAATTATTATAATGTTGGAAAAGAACGTACAAATATTCAATTCGACTTTCAATATGCTAGCCATTTTCGAAGAATAATGAAAGTTGGAAATTCTGAAAATTTAGTAAAAGAATTACTAAAACTAATGTCTGTGTCATTTGTTAAATATAATGAATTGACGATTGTTCCTTATCCAGTCAAATATTTGAATGAATATATTGAAATTGATAAGAAAAAAGAATAAAAATTTTAATTACTGATGGTAAATGGTATAATCCTTACCATCTTTTATTAGAGGCGATGTTTAATGAAACTATGAATAGTTTTCTAGATAATAGAAAGTTAAATATTTAATGTTCGTAATAATAAAAATAAGTATGAAATTAGGAGAATGTTAGCAAAAATGAATATAGATTACTCAATTTAATGAAATAAGTGAAAAAAGATTATTCATGAAACATTTTGTCCGACACACTTATACAAATGAAACATTTTGTCTAACACACGCATCTAATAACAATAGACTAACATCTGTTAGTCTTTTTTTATTATTTGTACTATATAAAATATTAAAAATATAATATAATACTTAAAAGGATACCTCATTATATGCAAAATAAAGAGCAAATAATTTTAAGAAGTAGAAAAATAGCTTTTATAATAGTAGCGGCTTTAGTACTTATGTCAATCATAAGTTTTTTGATATACTTCTTAAATCTTAAAGGTGCATTTAAAAAGGAACCAAAAGTAGAAATAACTCCAAAT
>JAIKVY010000049.1 GCA_024685275.1 Clostridia bacterium | reverse complement strand
GTATTAAATACAATACCAGGCACATAGAAAACTACAAATAATTGAAGCATCAAAGGTGTACCACGAATAATCCATACAAATAATCTAACCAGTAAACTTAAAGGTTTAAATTTTGACATTGTTCCAAAGCAAATTAATAAGCCTAGTGGAATAGCCAAAACTATTGTTGAAACAAACAGTAAAACTGTCATTCCAAAACCTTCTAATAATTGAAGTGTTACGTTTGCAAAACTCATTATATCCCTACTTTTTCTTTTGTTTTTCAAATATGAAACGCAGAAGTCAAAAACCACTGCGTTCATATATTAAACTTTAAAACAAACTATGTATTATTTTATTAATTGATTTGTTAAACCGTATTTTGCTGCTAATGTTTGTAATGTTCCATCTTTTAATAAAGCGTCAATTACAGCATTAACTTTTTCAGCCATATCACTTCCTTTACGGAAACCAATAGCATATTCTTCTCCACCAAGAGCAACACTTTCAGCAATTGCTAATGAAGCATAGTCTCCATTTCCAACCATACTATTAGCTAAAACAATATCAACAACAGCAAAATCAACTGTTCCGCCTAATACTTCTGTTAAGGCGCTTGTTTGAGCTGCAACTGATGTTACATTAGTTGTTAATTCTTTTGCAGCAGTTTCTCCAGCAGATCCTTGTTCAGCAGCACCCTTTTTACCAGCACAAGCAGCTTTGCCTGTATATTCTGCTAAATTAGCTGATTTAACAACTACACATTGAGCATTTGTTAAATAACTTTGTGAGAATGTTATGTTTTCTTTTCTTTTTTCAGTTACTGTAAAGCCATTCCATATACAGTCAATATTTTTTGCATTTAATTCAACTTCTTTTGAACTCCATTTTATAACTTGGAATTTAGCTTCAATTCCTAATTTTGCACAAACTGCTTCAGCAAATTCTGTATCAAATCCAGTCATTTCCCCTTCATCATCTGCATAATTCATTGGTTCATATAATGTGATACCACAAATTAATGTTCCCTTCTTTTTAATGTATTCATAGTCACTACCATTCTTTCCACAGGCAGTTAAACCTATAACCATTGTCGCAACTATTGCTACTAAAATAATCATTGTTATTATCTTTTTCATTTTAAAAACTCTCCTTTTTATATTTTAGCTATTTATTACTTTATCATACTAAAGTGATTAAGTCAATCATATTTTATATCTTTTAAAATTTTTCTTTTTTTGTCATTAATTGTATTGTTACAATGTTTGTGATACACTATTCTATATTAAAATATAGAAAACAAACAAAGGTGATGAATATGTTAGAAAAAAATAGTTTACTTAAAAGTTCAGACTTTATTAAATCAATTAACAATTTATATGGCAAAACATGCGATACTGATAAATTAGCGGAAAGATATTCTAATCTTTCTAAAGGATTAAATGGGAAATTATATCTATTCTCTTCTCCAGGAAGAGCTGAATTAATTGGAAATCATACAGATCATAATCATGGACTTGTTTTAGCAACAAGTATTGATATGGATAATGCTGCTTGTGTTGAAAAAACGGATGATAATTTTGTATACATCTGCTCACAAGGTTTTGAACCATTTACTGTTGATATTAACAAACTTGAAATTGATAAGAAAAAATATGGAACAAGCGAAGCTCTATTAAAAGGAGTTTTAAAAGGCTTTATTGATAGAAAATATAAAGTTGGCGGATTTAAAGCTAATATTGATAGCAATATTTTTAAAGGTGCTGGTGTTTCAAGTAGTGCAGCTTTTGAACTTTTATTATGCGAAATATTAAATGTTTTATATAACGATGGACAAATCGATTATATTACCAAAGCAATTATTTCAAGATATGCTGAAAATGTTTATTTTGGCAAGCCATCTGGATTAATGGATCAATTAACTATTTCTAGAGGCGGCGTAAGCTTTATGAATTTCAAACATAGAATTCCTAAATCTAAGAGTGCTCCATGGACATTAGATAATGTTTCATTAATTATTATAAACTGTGGAGGAGATCATTGTAATTTAACCGATGAATATGCTTCTATTAGAGAAGATATGAACAATATATCTCACTATTTTGGTAAGAAAGTATTAGCAGATGTTAAAGAAGAAGATTTTTATAACAATATTACTGATATTAAAACCAAATTTACTGGTAGAGCAATTCTTAGAGCAATGCATTTCTTTGATGAAAATAAGAGAGTTAAAGATGCTGTTAAAGCATTAAATAAAGGATCTGAAAAGAAATTCTTAAAATTAATATGTGAAAGTGGATATAGTAGTTATATGCTTTTACAAAACTGCTTCCCAACTGGAGATAAAGAACAACCTGTTACTTTAGCTCTTGGTATTGTTTCACATAACGAAAAGACTTTAGCATATAGAGTTCATGGCGGTGGATTTGCTGGAACAATTCTTTGTTTTGTAAATGATGCTGATTCAAATGATTATGTAGCTGATATGAAGAAAATCTTTGGTAATGAAAATGTATTCAAAGTTAAATCAAGAGACTATGGTGCTATTGAATTAAAATATTAAAAGAAGGCAAAAAATGAGAAA
>JAIKVY010000048.1 GCA_024685275.1 Clostridia bacterium | reverse complement strand
GTTGTTTAGGAGCCCATATATAAAGTTTTTTAAATTATTTAATCTAAATATTTAATTTAATTTTATGAACTAATTTAAGGATTATTTTATATACAATATACAATGTTGCTCTGATTAAATGCAAATTTTGACTATATGTATTGTTTGTTATATAATAATACTAACAAAAAATATGGAGATTTGTTATGAAAAAAAGTATTAAATTAGTAGTTGTTTTGGTCGCTATTGCAATGCTTTCTATATTACTTATAGCTTGTGTTCCAAAAACTGTTGAAGATGCAAGAGCAAAATTTAGTGAAGAAGATTATGCAATCATAGATTTTGATGATATGCAACTTGCTGTAATGTATGTAAATTTAAATTTAGAATCTGTTGATGGTGGCTTTGCAGTTATGCATAAAGAAGATGGTAATGTGTCTGTAATACTTCATTTCTCCGATTTAGCTAGCGCAAAAGCATTTTATTCGGATTTAAGAAAAGAAATGAATGAAACTGAAGTAACGGATAAATATATTTTCCAAGAAGGAAATTGGGTTTTTGTTGGTGAAGCAAGAGATTTAAAAATATTTAAACAATAATTAATAATATAAATATCAATATATAATTAAAAGACTACTGCTAAAACTAGGCAGTAGTTTTTTCTTACTTTTTATTTGTATTGACAAGCTCCATTTTATTACATATAATAATTACAGAATCACGATTCTGCATATTACGATTCTTAAATGGGAGGTTGTAATGTTTATAGGTAGAAAACAGGAAATGGATTTTCTTAATGAAAGATACCTTTCTAATAATGCTGAATTTATTACAATTTATGGTCGTCGCCGTGTTGGCAAAACTGAATTAATTACTGAATTCTGTAAAGATAAAGATTTTATTTTTTATGCTTGTTCAGAATGCACTGATAAAAAACAGTTTCAAAAATGTACAGACACTATTCTATCACATAATGCGGAATTTTATCGAAATATAAAATTATTTGCAGATTGGGAAGATATGTTTTCACGCTTACCTGACCTTATATCTGATAAAAAATTAATTTTTGTTTTAGACGAATTCCCATATATGGTTAGAGGAGATAAAAGCATTCCTTCCATTTTGCAAAATCTTTGGGATCATGTTCTTTCAAAAACTAATATAATGATAATATTAAGTGGTAGTTCCGTTTCTTTTATGGAAGATGAAATTCTTTCAGCTAAAAATCCATTATATGGTCGAATGACAGGCATATATCATCTAGACCCACTTCCGTTTATAGATGCTATTAAGTTTTTCCCTAACTACTCAGATGAAGACAAAGTTTTAGCATACAGCATACTCGGCGGAATTCCACACTACCTAAAACAGTTTTCTCCAGATTTCTCAATTGAAGAAAATATCAAAAAAAATATACTTACAAAAGGTTCCATACTATTTAACGAAGTAGAATATATTTTACATCAAGAACTACGTGAACCTGCTGTATATAATACAATCCTTGAAGCAATTGCCGCTGGATGTAATAAATTTAGTGAAATTTGCGAAAAAGCAATGATTCAATCTAGCAATTTGAATGCATATTTAAATAATTTAAAAGAAATTGGTTTGATCGCACAAGAGTTCCCTGTTCTATCATCATCTAAAGATAAACAAAAAAGTTCTAATGGGGAATATAAGATTGCAGATAACTTTTTCATGTTCTGGTATTCATTTGCTTATCCATTCGCTTCTGATCTTCTTCAAGATAGAGTTAATATCATATATAACGCTGTAATAAAAAATAACCTACACATTATTGCATCCAAATCTTTTGAAAAAATCTCTACTGATTATCTATGGAGATTAAATTCTGCAGAAATGCTTCCGTTTACATTTGTATATATTGGTCGTTGGTGGGGAAAAGTAACTCACAAAGATACTCAACCGCCTTATACAACATCTGAAGAAATTGATATATTGGCAACAGATTATAATAAGAAAAATTATATCCTAGGTGAATGTAAATTTCGTAACGAATTATTTGACCTCAGCGAGTACAAACGCTTAAAAATTAAGTATCCAGTTCAAGGTAACACACAATACTATTTATTTGCTTTAAGTGGATTTACAGATGCGCTTATTAAAGAAAGCGAAAATGATAGTTCAATTCATTTAATATATCTAAAAGATATCCTTAAGAATAGTTAAACCGATATCCTTAAGATAAATTTTGTTCTCTAATACATTAAGCAAAAATCTTCTAAATAAGTTTTTGATTTATTTATTAGTCCTGTCCTAACAATATTGTGTTAGGATTAGTAATAATCTGATTAAATTGTAAATTATCAATAACTCTGCTCTTTAATAGTGATTCCATAGTATCAAAAGTTTTTATTTCTTCATAATCGACAATATCTGGGTATTGTTCTCCATTTTTAATAATTATTTTTAGCAATTGAAAATTTCCGCCACTAACATCTAAACAATAATAATTAGTGTTATAACAAAACTCTAAGCCAAACCATTTATCATTAGCTGGATCGCGTACTCCAGTGCCATATTGTGATAAGAATTCGTCTAATGAATTATATTCGTTTTTTCTCATTATGAATGATTGCTCCTATGTTTATGTCTTATTTATTAAATAGGAGGCATTTATTGGCCTCCTATCTAATTGTGTTTAATAAACTAAATAGCTTTACTAATTATTAGAGGTTTGTTCTCCATCAAATGTCATAGTGTCATAATCAAATATTAATATTCTTTGATTTTCTTGAGCTACTGTCTCACCATTATTTTGTGATAATATTGTTACACCGCCAACAACTGTGTATCTATCATTATCTGTTGCAAATACTTTAGATGTAGTTCCACTTCCAGATTTAGCTGTTGCTTCTGTACACTTAAATGAGTAAATTGGATAATTGTTACCACCAGAAATAAATGTCATTGGCATAATTACGCCATCTACGCCTTCTATTACAATTTCAGTTTTTGCTGAACCTGAAGGTGTATATGATAATGTTACTTTTGGCATATAGTCAGATTTTTCAACATATATGAAATCAGCTATACTATCATTTATAGCTTTCCAACTATCTCTATATCTCTTTAAGTTAGCATCGATATTTTCATTATTATCACTTACCATATCTCCTGGGATTACATAGATTCTTAATCTATATTTTCTATTTACATCGCCAATTGGGAATGTATCTGCAGAAATTACAGGAGCTGTGCTTCTTCTAAATACGACTTTAACTAAATTGTCGCATCCATCAAATATTCCAGAACCTAACTTGCCAATATTAAATCTAAATTCTACACCCCATAATCCCTTACAATCTTTAAATGCACCATTTGCAACTTCTTCAAGTGATTTTGGTAAAACTAATGTACATAAGTCAATTGCATTTACAGTAATTCCAGATGTCATTTCTTTAGTTTTCTTGGTAATTTGAGAACCTAAATTTTCGCATCCTAAAAATGCATTTTCATCAATTAATTTTAATTTTCCATTTTCACTAAATTTAACTGATAGTAATCCTTTACATCCACTGAAACAACTTGTAGGAATTGCTTCTAGGTTATTTGGAATATCTATGTTTTGTAATGCAGAACATGAAGCAAATGTTGAATCGCCTAATTTTTCGAGCGTACTTGGATATTTTGAATCTGGAATGTATGAGATATTACTTGGATCTGTTGTATCTACTGTATATCCAATAAATGTAACTAAATTCAAAGTAATACAGCCTTCAAATGCTGAATCTCCTATTGTCTTTAAGTTTGCAGGCAATCTAATTTCCTTTAATGCTTTACATCCATAGAAAGCTCTATCTTCAATAGTGCTTAGTGCACTCTTAGTTGTATCAAACTCAACAGTTGTCAAAGCTTCACAGCCAGAGAATGCTGATTCAGATATCTTTGTTACACTATCAGATATTTTAACACTTGTTAAGTTTGGAGAAGCATAGAAGGCTCCACTACCTATTGTTGTAACTTTTGCTGGAATTTCAATAGAAGTAATCAATGAGTTAGCAAAAGCCTTACTTGAAATACTTGTAATACCACTTAAATCACTTGGATCAACTCTACCACTTCCAGTATATTTAATTAATACTGATCCTAATTTAATTGTATTTTGAGCATTCATATAGAAGTCCATTTCTCCAAATACTTCATTAGCTATATCTGATAAGTTGTTACCAGCTTCAATAGTTCCTGTAGCACTTAAATTAATATTATTAAATGCTCTTGTGTTAACTCTTATTAATCTTACTGGTAATTTCATAATAGATGTAACTGTAATCTTTGGAGATGCTGAATTGTAAATTTCAGAACCAATTACAGTAATATCAATACCAGCAATATTATCGCTAAATGTTAATGTAGCATTTGTTGTTACACCTTGAATTTCTAACCCAATAATAATATTACCTAATGCGTAGAATGTACTATTAAAGTCTGTTCCTTGTTGTTTTAAACCAGATATTTCTTTATATCCTTCATATGTTGTATTAGCCATTGCTCTTGACTTAATTGGAGCTTCATTTGAAATAGACTCGAATGTAACATCTGTTAAATTAATACCATCATATATTCTTATCTTTTCAACATCTTCACCTAATCCATTTTCTCCAATTGAAGTTAATGTCTTTGGTAATCCAATATACTTGAGTCCTGATTTACTTAATGAATTTTCAAGTAATTTTTGAACGCCAGTTGGAATATTAAATATTGCATTCTCAAGTTTGCTAATTGCACTTGCTCTTTCTTCTTCATCTGCAATATTTTCAATATAATCACCAAAGAATGCTTTTTCAACATTTCCAATGAATGCGATTAATGTATTACCATATGCAATGCCTTGTTCATTTGAATAAATAATCTCAAATGTCTTTGTCACTCCATCACAAGTAATATCAACATTTTGAACTTTATAATCAATTGTAGAAGTATTATCAATATATCTAATCTCAATACTTTCTAAATCTACAAAGTGATTAAATATGTTTTCTTGCATTCCATTTAAGTTAGAACCTTGGGTTATAACAATCTTTCTAACTCCTGCAACATCACTACTTAAACTAATACTTGATACAACAATTCCTTCGATTGTATTTGGTATATATACAACTCCGGAATCATTATCTGTTATATCAATATTTGTAATAGAAAGTTTATTATTGCCTTGGCTTATTTCAAATAATGTTCCATCTGCGCCTTTAGCGTTAGATATATTAGCAATGTTGTTATTGTACCATCTAGCATATAACTTAACATTTGAATATACATAATATGGATAAACTAATTTATTGTTATATTCATCATCAAGGTACCAACCCATGAATGTATACGAAGAATTCGTATTAGCGTCATATGTATGAACTGGTATTCTAATTGAGCTTTCTAATATATATTCTGTCTTAATAATATCTAATGAATAGTTGTTGTTATCAAATGACACTTCTGGGAAGTTGTTATTTGCATAAATATTCCATCTATATCCTTGATCAGATTTAATAATATTGAACTCATCTTGGCTATTATTTACTTTTGTAAATACAGCATCTGGAACGTAAATTCTGATTGTTACGCCATCATCTGATTTGAACATTGTTTGAGCAGCTAATTTACCGCTATCATTTGTTCCAATAAATGCAACTAAATCTTTCAAATCATCATATACAAGCGCCCATTCAACTTTGTATAATTTACCACCAACGCCAACGTTGAATGCGTTTTCACCTAATTCTTTTAATGTTCCTTCGATTACAACATATGTTAAAGTCTTAACATTAGCAAATGCAGAATCTCCAATTGTGGTAACTGTATTAGGAATTACAAATCCTTCATCGCTAACCTTTATTCCACTTTCATCTAATACTTCTGTTGTAATTGCTGTGTTATAGAATGCTTCTTGTCCAATTTCAACTAATTTAGATGGTAATGATACTTTCTTTAATTTCTTATCATTCTTAAATGCGAATGCATTAATATATGCTTCATTTCCACCAAATACAATTTCTTCTAATGCATCCATTTCAGCAAATGCAAATTCATCAATTGTAATAATTGAATCTGGTAAAACAATCTTAGCTATACTATCAATATTATAGAAAGCACCAGTTGAAATTGTCTTTATATTGCTTGGAATATTAATTGTTGCCTTATCTTGAACATAATAATATTTGTTTGAAGCAAATTTAGTATCTTGGGTTAAAACATATTCATCGTTATCAAGTTCATAATATGTATTTAATGTTACGTCAGCGCCAACAGTTACATCAGCTCTTGAATATGAAGCAGTTCCAGGAATATATTTTACATATACATTACCTAATATTAATGTTTGTTCAACTTTTCCTTGTGCAACTTTATACCATAAAGTTTCTTCAATGCATGATTCAAATCTAACATCATTTCCAGCACTTCCTGTTTTTACTGCTAATGTAGCAATACCAGCAGCTTCAATTGTCTTTAATTTTGTACAACCTTTCAAACTATCTTTTAATAACGTTATAGCTGTTGTTGGTAATTTTAATGTAGCTAAAGACGTACAATTTAAGAATGCTTCTTTAGATAATTCTTTAATCTTTGTCTTGCTCAAATCAATGCTTGATATTGATCTACTTTCACTGAATGCATTTCTTGCAATATATGTTACATTTTCAGGTATTGTAATATTCTTTAATGAACTATTGTAGAATGCAAATTCTCCAACCTTTGTTAAAGATTTAGAACTAAATGTAACGCTTTCAAGTCCACCCACATTAGCAAATGCATATGGAGCAATTTCAGTTATAGCTTCGGTTATAGAAAGTGTTCTTTCGTTACCTGTTAAGTTATTATATTTTAAGAATATCGTACCAATAATTACATTCTTGTTATTTGTGTAATATGTTGATTTTGTAAATGCATCTTTTCCAATAACTTTAATCTTTGATGTCCATTGTTCGTTATTAGCTGTACCATAATTAATTTCAGAAATCTTTGAATTATAGAATGCTAAATCACCAATGTATTCAAGATTATTGTTAATAATAACTGTATTAATCTCTTCGTTATTACTGAATATTTCATTATTTAATTTAATTACATTTAATGGAATTAACACTTGTAAATCTTCAACTGTATCAATAAGCATTGCTTTAATATCTAAACCAGTTTCAACTTTTACAAATGATGAACCAGCTCTATATACGCTACCAGATTCATTTGAAGTATTAATACAAATTGTAATGGTAATTGCTGGAGCATTACATACTATTTCATATTTATATATCTTATTGCTTGCATCAATTACAGTTGGTATAACTTTATCTTTTATAGTTAAGCAGTTAGAATTGTTTTCATAGAATACTGTAATTTCAATATCTTTTTCTACTTCATTTTCAGCTATTCCATATAAGCTTTGGCTTACTTTCCCTTCTGAACTATATTCTAAATAAAGTCCTGAGCCAAAGTATTGAAGAGCTAAGTTACCAGCAATAACGAATCCATTATTATCTCTTAAATTCTTTAATTGATTAATATACCACTTGCTTCCATAGAAAGAATCAGTTGTAGCATATTTTAACTCACTACCAGCTTCAAATTCTATATCAGTATTTTCAAGGGACTTGAATACTCCACTTTCAATATATTCAACTGTCTTTGGAATTACGATATTTTCAAGTTCATTATTAAATGTAGTATCAGTTGATCTTCCGACTATTGTATCGTCAACTTTGCCCATGAAAATAGCTTTAATATTATCTGGTAAGAATCCTTTATCAATCTTATCTAATACAAGATTACTAAATGAACCAGCAAATATTGCGATAATATCTTTTTCTCCATTAGTATCATCGTTATATACATTTGGTAAACTTATTCCACTTGCATTCGTGTCAGCATATTTAACAATTGCATATCCTGTTATACCAGTATTTTCAAATTCTACTGAATCCTTAACGATATCAACTTCACCATCTGAATTTGTATCTTCACCAATTACAGCCTTTAAGATATATTTATCTTCTTTTTCTGTATTTGTTTCAACAACGTATGGGAAGCCATATACCACAACTTCATCATTACCATTCTTTATATACCAATTAACAATTTCATTTCTTTCAAGTTCTACATATGGTTCTTCAGTAATCATATATACATAACTTACATCAGATTTATTTAATGAACCTTGATTATTTGTGTAGTATTTAGCATATAAAGTTGCTGATGATTTAAATACTTTAGGGAAGGTTACTCTAGAGTCTTCAGTTGCTTCTCTTTCAGCATACCAACCAACGAATGTATATCCATCATATGTTGGAGCTTCTACATCTGAATCTAGTAATAACAACTTTCTTGAAGCATCATCTTTAGCAAAATTCATACGTTTTTCTTCATCAAGATTTTCAGCCAAGTTATATGATATTGTTGGATAATCTGAACCGTTAAGGTGATATGTGTATTTTGCCTTTGTATATTCAGTATTTAAACTTTCATTTGCTGAGAATGCCGCAGGTTTTTCTCCACTGATATAGAAATCAACTGAAGCTGTTTCACTGAATGCATCAACGCTTAAACTTGCTGCATCTCTACGTTTTCCAGCATCAGCTGTTGTGTATAAACCAGCTGTATCTGTTTGAGCATATGATATTTCAACAACTAAACCATTACTTAATCCACTGAATGCTTCAGCTTCAATCTTTGTAATCTTTTCAGATAACTTGATATATACAATACCACTACATCCTTCAAAAGCACTTTCTCCAATTGCTACAATGTCACTTTCAGAGAAATCAAGATATTTAAGATTTGTACATCCATAGAATGCACCATTTTCAATTCTTGATGATTTAATTGTATTAAAGTCGAATGATTTTAATGATGAGCAGTTATAGAAAGCGTTAGATCCTTCGTTATCTTTATCAAACGCATTAGCATAATCATAATTAAATTCTTCAAGATCACTACAACCATAGAATAATTTAACTGGGATTAAATATTGTCCAGCTTTAACATTTGAATTGATCATTCCATAAATACTTACTTTTGTTAAGTGTGTACATTCTTCAAAAGCAGATGCACCAACTGAAATAGCATTAGTTGCACCTTGTCTATTAATGCAAATTTCTTTAAGTGCTGTACATCCTTCAAATGCATTTGCTCCAATTTCTTTAATTACACCTTTTGCTTCAAAAGATTCAAGATACGAACAACCATTAAATGCATTTTTACTAATTACTTCAATTCTGCTATTTAATACAACACTCGTTATATTCTTTCCAGCAAAGAATCCTTCTGGGATTTGAATGCCTAAAAGGGCTGATTCTTCTTCAGTAATAGTTGTCTTTGTTTCTCCATACATATCTACAGCTTCATCATTATATCCAATGTATCTTCCACCAATAATGATTAAGTTGTTAGATTCAAACCAACCATTTCCTTTGAAGTCATTCAATTCTACGATTGCATCCTCATCAAATCCTGCTATTGAGAAAGTCTTTAAGTTTGAACATCCGCTTAAAATAGATGAATTCCAAGCTATAATATCTGTTCCTTGAATATCTAAATCCTCAAGATTTGTGAAATCCTTAAATAAGTTGTTTCTAAATTTAGTAACCTTAATGTTATTAATAACTGCAGGTATTACAATCTTTGTAGCATTTCTATCAGCTCCGATAATTCTAATAAATGTTACTGGACCTGATTGTTCTGGAGCATTTTGCGCATATGCATTACTTGCTGCATAAGTTTCTTTCAAATATACAATCTTTGTATAATCGCCTGAACTGTAGAAAGCAACTGAATTATTTTCATCACCAGCTTTATATACATATTCACAATTAAATGTTGCTTCAGCTTTAGTTATATCTTCATTTGTTGCCGCACTAGGTAAAATAACTGAATAAACTGTTCCTGTTGTAACAGTATTTCCAATAGTTAATCCAGTTATATTTGTTAAATCAAGTATTGCAACTGTTGCAGCATTAAATGCGCTTCCATCAAATGTAACGCCAGTATATCCACTCTTTATACTTGGTACATATTGATTGAATGTTGCTACTGGATAATATACTAAAGTGTAAGTTGTTCCACTTACGCTATATAACGAACCATTGTCGCTATAATATTTTGTATTTTCACTATTTACATTTAATGCAGTGATTTTTGCAAAATCAGAAATATTTGTTGTTGTAATGTTTGTAACACTCTTATCAAATAAAACTGTTTCAATATTAGTTGATCCAGCAAGAGAAGCAAAATCAAATGCAACAGCTCCACCAATTGTAATTGATGTTAAATTACTCATATTAGCAAAAGCAGATGTTCCAATTGTAGTTAATGCGCTGAAAGATAAAGTTGAAACTTCAGCTCCATCAAAAGCATTATTTCCAATTGTCTCTACTTTAGATAATCCTAAAATACTTTCTACTTTTGCAGATTTAAATGCATTAGCACTTATTGAGGTAATATTTTCACTTAAAGTAATTTTGCTGTTTTCATTCTTAAATTCAATTCCATTGAATGCTCCTACAGAAATAGTAGTTATATCTTCCCCAGAAATAGTAATATCTGAATTAACTACTGCATTAGCAAAAGCACTTTCGCCAATTGTTTTAATTGCTGATAAAGATAAGTTAGCATTCTTTCCATTTAATTCTTTAAATGTTGTTCCATTAAATGCATTTGCACCAATTGAAGTAACTTTAGAAAAATCAGCTTCTCCTAAAATAGTGCTATTCTTAAATGCATTTGCGCCAATTTCTACTAATCCATTAGGTAATTTTGTAATAATATATCCACCAACTAAAAGAGCATCATTATCAATTTTGATTACTGGATATTCTTTTGTGTCTAATTCACCTTTATGAGTATTAGGAATACTAATAACGTCTCCAACAGAAATTAAGTTATCGTCAATTCCGCTAACTGCATATCCTATCTTTTCATGTTCATCATTTTCTACAACTGAATAAGTAATTCCTTTTGTTTCTCTTGAAACAACAACATTAAATTCAGATTCAGAATTTGCAATTGCTCTAGGTTGAGAAATTGTTAAAGGTTGAGTGTTAGCATATGTTGCACTTACAATTGAGTATGAAGAAATTGTTCCTTCATCTTCATCTGTTCCGTATATTTCATTCCATGCGTTTGTACCACCATTATCTTTAACGCTATATTTAACGTTTCCTTTTGTTTTATTAGCAATTGCTGCTTTATATCCTAATCTATTAGCAACAATTTCATCGAAAATTGTTTGAAGTTCATTAAATGTAATAACATCTCCTAATGCATAATCATTTGTATATACCGTTAAGCAATATTGATCACCTAAAATATCAACATCATCAAATGTGAAGTTGAAAGTAATATCTAAAGTTATTGATACATATTGAGGAATAATATTTACGGATGTTCCATATTCATTTGAAACCGTCCATTCTTCACCCATTGTAAATACTTTATTCTTTCCATCGATCTTCCAGCCACTTAATGTTTCACCAGAAACTGATGCTGCTGTTGTTGGTAATTTATATATTTCACCAATTTTCTTTGAAGCAGTATCTTTAATGCTTCCTTTGTTTTTGTCATTATATACTTTAATAGTTATTGATGTTTCTTCAACAACAAATGTAAAGGTTGTGTTTTTGGTTATTTGAGTTGAAGTACTTGGTTCTGTTTTAATAGTATATCCTTGTTTTACAATTTCTTGTTTTGCTTTATTAAATGATTCTGAAACAGATGTTCCATATTTTACTGATGCTGATAACGTATCAATGTAATTTAATCCAGCTTTGCCATCTATTGAATATGCAAAGAGTACTGAATAATAATTGAAATCTGGAATCATTGAAACAACTGTATCGCTATATATAGCTTCACTTGGAACTGCCCAATCAAATCCTTTTAATTCAGGATATCTGCTGCTCATAGAAGAATAGGTTGGCAAACTACTAGAGTCGATTCTACTTCCTGAATTAATGTTGAATGATTTAATTTCTGCTTTTTTATAGTCAATACATGTTACTTTGTATTGTGATTTTTCTTCTGTATAGGTTGCGTAAAGATTGTGTGATTCTGTTATGTTTGTTAATGAAACGGTTTTATTATCAGCTGTGTACCATCCCTTGAATGTTTTTCCTTCTATTGGTTCAAGTGTTGGCGCATCAACAGATCCACCTTGTAAGCACTTCTTCGTTTTAATCAATTCTTTATTTATGTCATAAAAGTTAACAACGAATACTGATGTATCTTCATCAACTAAAATAAAGTTTACGATTACTGTCTTACCTTGATAATAAATTGTAATCTCTTTTTCACCTACTGTTTTTAGTAAGTTTTTAGCTTCTGTTGTTAACATTGAACTTTCACAAGCGATTGTAGTTCTATCTCCTTCCTCTTCTTCTGTAGCTCCTTGATATACTACATCAATCGTAATCTTTGAAATAGAGAAATCAGCTAATGTGAATACACCTTCATTTTGATTAACAACGATTTCTTTTATTGGCACTGAATTTTTGTTACAAGATATCAATGCTATTAAAGAAATCACAACAACTAAAGATACAAGAAGTATCTTAACCAAGTTCTTTCTTAACCCGGAATTATTTGCTTTCATGCAAACCTCCATACACACAACCTATTTTTAAAGGGCATAGTTCCCCCTTAATATATATATTATATATTAGAGTATTAAATTAATCAATACGAAAAGTTATATCAAAACTCTCATTTTAATGTGATATTTTTTGAATAAAAATTGACATTTTCTTTTGATTACTGATTGCGCTTTTTTAAGATTTTTAAGTTTTGATGATTGCGCTTTTTTAAGATTTCGCCAAAAAACTGATTGCGCTTTTTCTTTTTTGGATGCTGTAAAGTGCGTATTTATGGTATTTAGACAAATTTTACACTGCGCATTTGTAATATTTGGGCATATTTTATATTGCGTATTTGTAATTATTTTTTGGTTTTTTGATTTTTATCGCCAAATTCATTATTTGGATCTAAAGTGATTTTTGGTTTTTTAGGATATCTTCTTATCGTTTTCTTGAATTTGAATTTTTCTACTGGAATGTGTTCTTGTAAAAATGCTACAAATTTATCACTTTCACCTTCAGCAAAATCTTCTGGTGAAATGTAATAGAAAACTGAAACTAATGCGTAGATATAAATAAAGTTTGGTTTAATTGCAATCCTATCCAATCTATCATATGGGTGGGTTTCTTCATATATTGCTTTTCCTTTACTATCATATGAAGTTACAACTAGCTCGAATTCTCTAAAATCTAGGTTATATTCTTTTATGTCGTATTTTTCAACATCCACCTTATATCCACTCTTACTGGTTATTAAAAACAAAAGTAAAGCGATTAAAATAAGGACGATACATATTCCAAATAGGATGAACATAATGTACCATTGGCTTATTACATACAAAGCAATTGAAATGCCTAATAATATGCCTAAAATTACGAGTTCACGTATTCCTAGGTATCTTTTTAGATAATACATGCTACATTTAAAATATTTGTCTTTATCAGCTTTAATTCTTATATTCATTTATATCCCTTCTTTTAATCTAATTCTACTGCACCAGTGTATAACTTATAGTATGGTCCTT
>JAIKVY010000045.1 GCA_024685275.1 Clostridia bacterium | reverse complement strand
CAATACTCTGCTAAGGAAAAAACCTATAATTATCATTTTTATGTAAGCAGACAAAAACACCCACTAAAAGACAGATTCTCTGTTAATATTCCATATGATATTGACCAATTTAATTATCAATTAGCTAAAGATTCTTTATCTGTTCTTTTGGGAACACATGACTTAAAACCTCTTTCTTCTACGGGAAGTAAAATTAATAATACAGTTAGAACAATATATAATATCGATTTAATAAAAGAAAACGATTGTGATTTTACTCTAATAATAACAGGTAATGGTTTCTTGTATAATACCGTTAGAATAATCGTTGGAACTTTAGCAAAAATTGGACTAGGACAATTACCTTCTGACACTTTTTCTCAAATGCTTAATTCTGGTAAAAGAAACCTTGGGGGTATGACCTATCCTCCAAGAGGATTATTCTTAATGAATGTTAAATACGATAACATTTAACCTACAATATGATTTTAACTAACGGTTATAGACATATATTTCGCTGGATACCCACCAATGTTTCCAAATACTTCAGTCCCTTTAGTCATATGTCGTAAATATGTATTATATCTAATAACATCTGCCGATAATGCTAAAATATCATCAATTCCATATAATTCGGTTTGATTGCTTTCTGGTATGCAATACTCATTATTAATAAATCTTCCAATGTTAATGTTGTTTCTGCCTTCTAATATAGAAAATCTTACTCCATCTTCATCATTATAATAGAAATAATAATCATCAAGAGTTATGTTTCCTACAACAATTGCATTTGTTTTCGTTAATATATCGTTATAACTGCCTAAAACACCTGCCTGTAAATTACCATATATTGTTATTTCTCCTCCTACAACAATTGACCCCGTAATAGTAACATTCCCTGAACTGCCTGAATTACCTAAAGTAATATCTGAAGTTGAATTCCTAGCTATTAAATCTGTAGCAGAAATATGTCCCGTTGAACTATTTATAATAATATCTCCGGTTTCTATTTGTATTATTCCTCCCGCCTCAATATACGTCCTACAATTAATATTCTTGCTTACATAGATAAATCCTATTGCTTTAACATATCCATTAGAAACTACAATTTCTGCATTTCCATATGAACAATTAATATTCCCATCTATTTCTATTTTTGTAGGAGCACTCACGGTTCCACCAGCAATAAGATCTCCATTAGTAGTCGTTATAGATCCAGAAGTTGTTATTACACTACCATTTGTAATACTAGCACTAATATTTCCATTTTTTGCCTTTATTCCAGAATTTGCACTTATGACACCACCAGCTTCTATGCTACCACTTGATTCTATTTCTGCTCCAGAGATTATATTACCATTTATACTCTTAATGTTTCCACCATGCGTTTTTATATATCCACTTACATCTAAACTACCACCCACTGAAATTCCTTGTGTTACATTTAAATTTAATCCGTTTTCAGATAATAAAAACATTTCACCACCTGTGATGCTTTCTACTGTTATGGTTTTACTAGTCGAACCTATATTTCGTATTTTATCTACATTAAATCCAACTGTGCCTATTGTTAATTCTGTTGTTGTTGATACATATAACGAAGTCCCTATTATTCCACCAATGTTTATATTTCCAGAAGATGTTAATGTTGAATTTGTTCCATTTATTCCGCCTCCAGGCGAATTGATATTGTCTATAATAATATCCGTATCAGTTGCATTTAACATCTTATAGTTATTAATTGACAATGTTGTTAAATTCAAAGTGCTTTTTGTTATTAGCAAATCTTGATTTATTATTAGTGAATTTGCTGATATATTAGATTTATTCGTTCCTGACATTTGTATTTCTGCTTGTGTAATAGAATTATTCGTTCTAATCGTGTCAGCCGTTATCGTTGTTTCTTTCCCTAAAATTTTACTTCCCGAATTCAATTGTAATTCATCTGTAACTGTAAACGAATATCCATGTATATCAAATGTTTGTGATGCTATTATTTCAATGCTTCCATAAATTGTCAAATCATTTTTAAGTATATTTTCTGACCCATATAACGAAATCATACCCGCTGCTTTAATATTTCCACATATTTCTGAACTTGAAATATATATTAAGCCGTCTGTTTCTAAATTATCTATTTGTCCATTATTTATATCTACCAACCCACCTTCGATTTTTACATTCTCAAATTGAATATAATTAATCGTTGTATTTGATGTGTTTCCTAATGGCATTTCATACACATCAATAAAGCAATTCTTAAGAGTGATTGTGTCATTAGAACTCATACAATGATGAGACATTCCTTTCCCGTTTTCATTTATAATTTGTGCCATTGTTGTTACAAAATTACTATACTCAATATTGATTATTGTGCTTATATCCTTTATTAAATAATCTGTCGATGTTGATGAAACCATTTTTGTATCTTTAATTGATATAATTGATTCTTCAAAATTAAATAGTTCACTATTTCCTGTAAATGTTATTGTTTTTTCTTCATTATAACCAAATAGTTGTGTATTAATCCCTTCAAATGATGCCCTACTGCTAATCGTAACGTTGTTTAATAAGAATACTTTATATGTCGCTTCTAAAATATCAACTGGTATTAAATCATTTACCATATAATAGTTTCTTATGATAGTATCAACTAACGCATCTTCAACTTGATTAAAATACGAATAATATGTTACAAAATTATTTGCTCCTACATTTTCTAAATAACTATACAGATTTGCTGTAATTTTATTTACTGGTATTTCTTGCAACAATGAAAGTTTTGCGCTTGTATCTATTATTAAATTAGCGGCATTATTTGATGTTATTTGTAAATAATCATATTTACATGCACCTTTAACTTTAACAACACCAGTAGTTGAATCTATTCCAGCTTCTACACTATCT
>JAIKVY010000260.1 GCA_024685275.1 Clostridia bacterium | reverse complement strand
GTTATTTTGACAATAATAACTTTTCTCTTTTTGTTCTAATTTGGTTTTACAAATTGGACATATATAATTCAACATCATATCTCTTTACTTTCAGTTTAAATATAATTATCAGTCTTTATCATTTTGAAACATTTCTAGTGCTGCTAATTTTGTTGCTTTACTAAATTTTGTTTTCATTAATATTTCTTTAAATTGGTTATCATCTTTAATGTTTCTCAATTTCATGAATTTTAATTGTTTAGCTAATACTCTTCCTTGATCTCTTGATAACATTCTCTTTGCATTTTCAATGTTATCTCCATTTGTTAAGTGCTTAGCATTAGTTATTTTAATTATATTATCTTTTGTATAATCCGCATCTATTTCTATTGTATTTGTGAAGGATGTTAATTCTTTCCCATCAATTGAAATTGTTCCATCAACAACATCTCTAAACTCTATTGTATATTTTCTTTGTAGTGGAAGAACTGATGTATCACCTTCTACTTTATTTACTTTAAAGATTATCTCATTATTTTCTTCAGTTATTTCAAATAGTGTTTCTGCAAATTTCCCCTTTTTGAATTCATTTGTTAGACCATCATCTTCATATAGGACAAATACGCCATTCCCTCTAAATACAATTAAATGTAAGTTTGTTGGATTATCTATTCTATTGCCTTCATCTTCTGATAATGGGATGATTGTACCTTCTTTACAAAGTATAGGCATATATTCTAAGTCTCTTGAAAATGTGTATTCTCCTTTACCTTTGTATATTTGATTTGTAAAGAAATCTGTATATCTACTATTATCTGGTAAATAACCTTTTACGTGAGCCATTGCATTTGATTTTGATACTTTACTAGTTATTGGAATAACTAACATTTTTCCACCAAAATAATACTCATTATTGTAATTATATGCATTCTCATCTTTTGGATATCTATGATATAATGGCTGACAAATTGGAATATTATCTTCATATTCTGTATGTGCTGCAGTATAGATATATGGAAGCATTTTATGTCTTAATCTTAAATACTTTATTGCTATTCTTTTTACTGTTTCACTTCTATTCCAAGGTTCTTTTCCTTGTAGGTCAAATTGAGAAGAATGAAGTCTATTAATTGGACTAAATACACCATATTGAACCCAACGTAAGTATAGTTCATCATTACTACTTCCTAATTGATGACCACCAATATCATGGCTCCACCAGTTATACCCTATATTCGATGCTCTATTTGTGTATTCTGGTTGAAATTTTAAACTTTTAAAGCTTGTTATTGCATCTCCAGAAAAACCTAGTGGATATCTTTGAGCTCCTATTCCGCAAAACCTTGAAAGAACAACACCTCTTTTGTTATCTCTTTGAATATCTAAAGTGTGATAGTGATTAAGTGCCCATAATGGGTCAAGACCTTTTAGCTTTGATTTTGTTCCTTGTTGCCAATCTATCCACCAAAAATCAACTCCATCTTTTTCATATGGATTGTGTAATACCTTAAAGTATGCATTTATATACTTTGGATCCGTAATATCAAACTCTATGTCTTCTTTCTTTTGTGGATCTAATCCTAATTCTTTACACATATCATCATACATATCTTCAAATGGTCTTACCCCATCTCTTGGATGTAAATTAAGCGTTATACTTAATCCATGATTGTGTAAAAATTCAAAAAATTCTTTATAATTAGGGAATAAATCTGTATTAAATGAATAACCTGTCCATCCTGCTGTAATAAGTGGATTAATGGTTGATTTTTTTGTATAGCCAAATTTTTCTTTTACATCTACCCAGTGCCAATCCATATCAATTGTGGCAACTGTAAATGGAATCTTTTCTTTTTCAAATTGAAGCATCAAATCTGTGTATTCTTGTTGTGAATATTTGTGATATCTGCTCCACCAATTTGATAAAACATATTTAGGCAGCATTTCTGCTTTGCCTGTAAGTTTAAAATAATCATTTAAAGCTTCTTGATAGTCATCACCATATGCAAATACATATGTATCGATTTCTGGAGCTTTTCTTTGTTGAATTACACCATCTATTAAAACTAGACTATTATCATCAAAATATGAAACTCCTGATTTTGAAAGAATACCATTGCCTAATTTTACTCTACCATTTTTCATATCAAGAGTTCTTGTTGTCCCTTTTAGATTTTTCTTGTTATTACACTTTACCCATTTATCTTTATCTAAAAAATTAACAAATGTAATTCTTTTTGAATGAATGTCATAACTAAATATTCTAGTTTCAGTAGAAATAAGAATAGATGTTTTTGTCTTTTGAATTTGGAATTCTACGCTATTGAAAGCTCTATTTATAACTTCTTGTGTCGGTTCATCACAAAATATTTGATCTTTTTGAACCTCTACTCTAATAAGTTTATCTGTTAGAACTGTAAATCTAACATCTTTTTCTATAGCTATA
The DNA here is from genome assembly GCA_024685275.1 of Clostridia bacterium. GTDB lineage: Bacteria > Bacillota > Clostridia > Christensenellales > DTU072 > CAG-1782. The sequence continues at coordinate 2,604 of JAIKVY010000260.1, read as the reverse complement.
CTTTCTTGATTAGCATGGCTTGTTGTTTTCCAGATTAAATAATTATTTAGTTTATCCATTTTTCTTCTTATATATCTTTAAAATTTCGTGCTTTAATGTACAATCAATTACTTTTCTATCCATTATTTCGCCATCAGCTTGTACTTTGCCTTCATCTAATATCTCAAGTCTAGCATGAGTACATTTATAGTGTTCTGTAATAGGAAGAGATAAATCTTTTCCTTTTAAGAATTTAATTAAATATGGAATTAACTTTATTCTCTTTATTTGATTGATAACTACTACGTTCATAACACCGTCATCTACAACTGATTCTGGGCTAATTGGCATTCCTCCGCCAATGTATTTTCCATTTCCAATACCTATCATAAAGACAGTTCTTTCCATTGTTTCCCCATCATCAATTTTTAAAGTTAATTTATGGAATTTCAATTTTATTAATACAATTAAAAGAGCAATTAAATATTTAACTTTGCCATGGAAATGTTTCATTTCTGCGTATTTTATTAATACATCTGTATCCATACCGCCACCAGCGACATTTAAACATCTCTTATCTCCCATATCAATAAAATCTGTGTATCCTACATTGCCATCTATAACTAGTTGTAATGCTTCTTCTGGATTCTTAGGTATACTAGTAGCTGAAACATAATCATTTCCTGTTCCAGATGGAACAAAACCAACTATTGTCTTGTCAAAATCAACTATCCCATTAACTACTTCATTGAATGTTCCATCTCCACCTAAAACAACTAATTTTACTTCTTTGCCTTGGCTTGTTAATTGTTTTGTAATTTCTATTGCATGACCTTGTCTCTCAGTTCTATGAATTGTATATTCAATATTATTTTCTTTAAATAATTTTTCTGCTATTTCTAGTGATTTTAATGCATTTCCTTTACCTGCATTTGGATTTAAAATTATATCAAACATATTTCCCCTTTATCTTTGTTTGTTTTTTATATAGTATTATTTTAGCCCATTAAAGTCAATTCTCAAATATTTTTTAAGTATTTAAAAAGAAATGTGATTATTGACACTATTCATGTGAATGATTTTATAAGATTTACTATCTAAACTAATTTCCAGTTAATAGTTGTTTTTAACTACTTTATAAATCTTAATAAAAAATCAACAACTCCTATAACAACAAATCCATTTGAATCCATTGTTTCTTCAAGTGGCTTATTTATAACTATTATCTTTTGAATTGAATCTTTTAATGCCAAAAATGGTTTAAGTTCTCTTTCCCTTGTTTGTATATTTGAAATATCATTACATACTTGTATATAGTATTTTTTTGCTCCTTTTCTTGCTATAAAATCCATTTCATAGGTTTTACTTGTGCTATTACCATTTTTATCTTTTTCTTTTTTTTCAAATACCCCTACATTTACTGTGTATCCATTGTAAATAAGTTCGTTATACACTATATTTTCAAGCATTTGTCCTTCATCAATATACGCGAAATTAAGTCTTGCATTTCTTAGTCCATTATCCGCAAAATAATACTTTCTTAATGCGCCTATCTCATTTTGGCCTTTCACATCATATCTTGTTGCTTCTTTTAGAATAAATGCATCAACAAAATAGTTTATATATTTCTCTACTGTTTCTTTATCAATTTTGTCTTTACTTACGCTTTTATACGTATTTGCTATTTTTTCTGAATTAAAAAGTTGTCCAGTTCCCTCACTAATAATATTACACAAAGCATCTAATGCTTCAGTTTTTTTAAGCTTATTATGCTCCAAAATATCTTTGAAATATGTCATCTCAAATAATCCTTTAAGATATTCTTTTCGTTCATCAACATTTTTTAGAACCGCAAGAGGCATGCCACCATACCTCATATATTCAAAAACCGTATCATATGATGTATTCTTTTTATATCCACAAAACTCTTCAAGCGACAATGGTGCTAATTTGATGTTCGTTGCTTTATCTCTGAACTCCGTAACTACATCACTTGATAACATTTTCGAGTTTGAACCCGTAACATATAAATCAATATATTTTTCTCGTGAAAGGCCCAAAACTACATCAACAAAAGATATAACTTCCTTATCATCTTTTTTTGCAATTATATATTCACCATCGGTATATACTGGATTGATAATAGTTGAAACTAGTTGAATTTCATCAATAAATACATAATTCATAACACTTTCATCGCATTTTGATCTCACATATTTATCTAATTCTATCGGATTTCTATATCTTGAATTTTTCAATTCATCAAGTTCTATTATTATGATATTCTTTTCTAATACATTATGTTTTATTAAATAGTCTCTATATATCTCTTTTAATAAATATGATTTTCCGCATCTCCTTATACCTGTTATTACTTTAGGAAAACCATTTTCTTTAGAAGAAATCAACTTTGATAAATAAACATTTCTTTCTATCATTTATAATCTCCTTTTTGGTAGAATTCTACCTTTTTTTCGATTACATTATAACATATGCCTTTTAATACAGCAATAATCCTAATCGCATTTTTAGTAGAATTCTACTTTTTTTTCGATTATAAAGTTTTGATCTTAATATTTTATTTTGATTTAATCTTCTATTTTCTATTCTAAATAAGCTTCATCG
>JAIKVY010000257.1 GCA_024685275.1 Clostridia bacterium | reverse complement strand
ATGTCATCCATTCTACACAGGAAAACAAAAATCTGTTGCTGTTGGTGGAAGAATTGAACGTTTCAATAAGAAGTTTGGTAGCAATTTACTTAACAAGTAATTATTAAGAACCTTAAAATGATGAGAAACAATAATATCTACATATGCTAGGTATTATTTGTTTTTTTTATATAAGAGAAATTAGTATATGAAAAAAAAGTGTGTGAGTAATATCGGTGGACAAGCAATAATTGAAGGCGTAATGATGAGAGGGCCTTCATCTATGGCTATGGCTGTTAGAAATTCAGAAGGTGAAATAACAGTCGAATCTAAGAGAATTATTCAATCAGAAAGTAGAAAAAGAGTATCAAAAGTTCCAATAATAAGAGGAATTGTAAGTTTCTTTGAATCGTTTGTAAGTGGTATAAAAATTACAACAAGAAGTGCTGAAGTTTTTGGTGATGAAATTCAAAGTGAACCTTCAAAATTTGAAAAATGGATGCAAAAGCATTTTAAAATGGATTTAACTAATGTTGCTATTGCAATTTCTACATTTTTGGGAATAGTTTTAGCAGTTGCGTTATTTGTTATTATTCCACAAGTAATAGCACTTGCAATTTTTCAAGGGGCACACTTGCTAGAAGTTGATTTTTCAAAAGGAGTTTGGAATGCATTTCAAACTTCAACAATTTCTCTTGGATTTGGTTGGAACGTCTTGTATGAATTAATTAGAGGTGTGGCTAGAATAGTTATATTTATTAGCTATATTTTATTAATATCACTACAAAAAGATGTTAAGAGACTATTTCAATATCATGGTGCTGAACATAAAGTAATATCATGTTTCGAAAATGGTAAAGAATTAACTGTTGAAAATGCAAAAGAAATGACTAGACAACACGATAGATGTGGTACAACATTTATGTTTATAGTTGTCATTTTTAGTATTTTATTTTTTACTGTTGTGCCTGTTTCAATGATATCTGTTGGTAATGGAGTTTTGACATTTATTGTTCAATTTTTAATTAGATTATGTTTAATTCCTATATTAGCTGGAATTTCATATGAATTATTAAAATTATTTGCAAAATACGATAATGTATTCACAAAAATATGCAAAGCACCTGGATTATGGCTTCAAAAAATAACGACTAGAGAGCCAGATGATTCAATGCTTGAAGTTTCCCTAACTGCTTTTAAAGAAGTAATGGAGCTAGAAAAGAATCCAGAGTATGAAACTAAATCTTTCAATATATCTTTGAGTGTTCAAAAGGCAGTAGATACAATTTCAAAAATTGTAAATAAAGATGATATAAATATAGCTAAAGCTGAAGCAGAGTTAATACTTATGTCTATTTGCAAAGCAGATAAAAAATCAGATTTATATGATGGAAGAAGAATTACTTTTGACCAAATGAAATATGCTAAATTAATTGCAAATAATAGAATGACTGGTGCTCCTTTACAATATGTTATAGGACAAACAAATTTTTATGGCTACGATTTTAAAACAGATGCAAGAGCATTAATTCCTAGAATGGATTCAGAAATATTAGCTAAAACAGCTATTGATATTATTAAAACAATAGAAAACCCAGTTGTATTAGATTTATGTACAGGCTCTGGATGTTTAGGAATAACCATTCAAAAAGAAACAAATTGTACCATGTTTGCTAGTGATGTTAGTATTGATGCATTACATTTAGCAAAAGAAAATGCAAATGCTTTAGGTGCAAATGTTGAATTTAAAGATGGTAGTTTATTTATGCCATTTGTAGGGCAAAAATTTGATGTTATCGTGTGCAATCCACCATATATCCCTACAAGTGATATTAATCAATTAGATCCAGAAGTAAAAAATTATGAACCAAAGATTGCTTTAGATGGTGGTCAAGATGGATTAGATTTTTATAGAGATATAATTCAATCATTAAAATCACATTTAAATCTAAATGGTTATATAATCTTTGAAGTTGGATATAACCAAGCAGATGATGTTAAAAAATTATTAGGAAATTCATATATAATAAGTTCAAAATATGATTTAAATAATCCACCAATAGAAAGGGTAATTATAGGACAATTAACAAGTTTGTAGCTGCTAAGATAAATGTTCTAAATAGTTGATATAAATTAGTTATTTATATCGTTGGATTGTTATATAATTATAAAATAAATTAGAGGTTAAAAATATGTTTGAAAGATTAAATAAAATGAGAGAAAGATATCTAGAATTAAATGGATTAATTGGAGATCCTGAAGTAATGAAAGATATTGATGAATGGAGAAAATTAGTTAAAGAACACGCTGCTTTAGAAGAGATAGTTCAAAAATATGAAGAGTATTTAAAAATTTCCGCACAAATGGATGAATGTAAAGCAATGATGGATGGCCAAGATAACGATCTTAAAGAATTAGCAGAAATTGAATACTATGAATTAAGAGATAAAAGAGAAGAAGTTGTAAATAATATAAAGATTGCTTTGATACCAAAAGATCCAATGGATGATAAAAACGTTATTATCGAAATAAGAGGTGGCGCTGGTGGCGATGAAGCAGCATTATTTGCAATGGATTTAAATAGAATGTACCATAGATTCGCAGAAAGAATGCGTTGGAAAGTTGAAGACCTTTTACTTGAAGAAACAGGAATTGGCGGAGCCAAAGAAGTTACCTTTATGATGAGTGGTAAAAGTGCATATAGTAAAATGAAATATGAAAGTGGAGTTCATAGAGTTCAAAGAGTTCCAGAAACAGAAGCTCAAGGAAGAATTCATACATCAACAGTAACAGTAGCAGTATTGCCAGAAGTTGAAGAAGTAAATATTGAAATTGATGAAAAAGATTTAAAAATCGACACATATAGATCAGGCGGTGCTGGTGGACAACATATTAATAAAACAGATAGTGCTGTTAGAATGACACACTTACCAACAGGAATAGTTGTATCATGCCAAGATGAAAGAAGCCAAATTAAAAATAGAGAAAAAGCAATGAGAGTATTAAAGGCTAAATTATATGATTTTTATCAATCTCAAAAAGATACTGAGTATGCTCAGAATAGAAAAAATCAAGTAGGAACAGGTGATAGAAGCGAGAAAATAAGAACATATAATTATCCACAAGGAAGAGTTACAGATCATAGAATTGGAATGACTATATATACTCTACCAACATTCATGGATGGAGATATTCTATCAATGATACAAGCTTTAGAAGTTGCAGATCAAGCTGCCAAACTTGCAGGAATAGATAACTAAACCTATAAAAGGAGAAACAATATGAAAATAGATGGTGAGATTAATGAGGTAATTTTAAGTGATTCGTTTAATATTTTAGTTGAGCATAGTTACAACTATTCTCTTCAAGATGTAGAAGAACCACAATTGTTCCGTAATTTCTTTGACTATACTTCAATTCCAAAGGTTGCATTTAACTTTAGAAATGTTCCTATGGGATGTCCTAAGGATATATGGATTACAGATACTACATTTAGAGATGGACAACAATCAAGATCTCCTTATACTGTTGATCAAATTGTAGAATTATACAAAATGTTAAATCGTCTAGGTGGACCAAATGGGATTATTAGACAAAGTGAATTTTTCTTATATACCGAAAAAGACAGAGAAGCTGTTCAAAGATGTAGAGAACTAGGTTTTAAATTTCCAGAAATTACAAGTTGGATTAGAGCCAATGTTAATGACTTCCAATTAGTTAAAGATATGGGAATAGAAGAAACAGGAATTCTTGTTAGTTGTTCAGATTATCATATTTTTAAGAAAATGAAATTAACAAGAAAACAAGCTTTGGATAAATATTTAGGCATAATAAAAGAAGCATTAAATGCAGGAATTAAACCAAGATGCCATTTTGAAGATATTACTAGAGCAGATTTCTATGGCTTTGTTATTCCTTTTGCTCATGAGTTAAAAAATCTTATGGATGAATCTGGAATACCAATTAAGATTAGATGTTGTGATACATTAGGATATGGAGTTACTTATCCAGGAACAAGTTTACCTAGAAGTGTTCAAGGAATAATATATGGTTTAAAACATTATGCTGAAATTCCATCTGAATTACTTGAGTGGCATGGACATAATGATTTCTATAAATCAGTAGTTAATTCTTCGACAGCTTGGTTATATGGAGCTAGTAGTGTTAATTGTTCATTGCTTGGAATTGGTGAAAGAACAGGAAATACTCCTCTTGAAGCAATGGTTATTGAATATTGTTCATTAAAAGGGACAGATTCTGGAATGGACTTAAGTGCTATAACAGATATTGCTAAATACATGGAAAAAGAAACAGGATTTATTATCCCACCAAACATGCCATTTGTAGGAAAGAATTTCAATGTTACAAGAGCTGGAATTCATGCTGATGGTATTTTAAAGGATGAAGAAATATACAACATTTTTGATACTGAAACACTTTTAAATAGAAAAATTGGTGTAGCAGTAGATAGTCATAGTGGTTTAGCAGGTATTACATATTGGATTAATTCATATTTTAAATTACCTGAAGAAGTAAAGATTCAAAAATCTGATGAAATTGTTCAACTTGTAAAAGAAAAAGTAGATAAATTATATCAACAAGGAAGAACAACAGCATTATCTGATTTTGAACTTAAAGAATTAATGAAAGAAGTAGATTTAAATTTCTATAGAAGATTAAAAGAAATAAAGAAATTAAATAATTAATATTGTTATTTTCTTGTAGAATAACATTATAAATGTTATAATTTCTTAACTTTAAAAAAAGGAGACTTTTGTTATGATTCAAATTATTGACGGCGTAAAGGGTTCTGGAAAAACTGGAAGAATTATTGATGCAGCAAATGCTGATGCAGAAAAAACAAGTGGTAATGTAGTATTTTTATCTACAACTGATAGTTATAGAGTTTCTATTAAACCACAAATTAAATTCATTTATACAAAAGATGAAGGCGTTAATGGAAAAGATGCTGTTGTAGCATTTGTTAAGGGAATGCTTGCAGCTAATTATGATATTACATCTGTTTTTGTTGATGGAACATTAAATATGTTAGGTGGAATATCAGTAAAGTCTGCTGAGTTTGAAGATTTTTATAAAGCAATAGAAGGTATTTCTAATAAAACATCAGTTAAATTTGTTCTTTCAATTAGCTGTGATCATAATGATTTACCAAGCTTTGTTAAATAATTTAATTAAATAGACAATAATTTATTAATTTATTCTCTTGAAGTAAATTCAAGTTTCTGGAGATATTATGGATTTTTATAGTACTAGAGGTAGCGGCCCAGTAAGTGGGGCAAGAGCTATTATAGATGGTTTAGCGAAAGATGGAGGTTTATATGTGCCTTCATCATTTCCTAAAATAACGCCTGAAGAATTAAGAGATTTATCATATAAGCAATATTATGAAAGGGCTGCTTTTGTAATAACAAAATTCTTAGATGAATTTACTGAAGATGAAATGGCAGATTATGCTGAATTAGCATATTTTAAATTTGATAATTTAGATCCAGCACCATTAGTTAAAGTTGATGACAACATGTACATATTAGAATTGTGGCATGGACCAACTTGTGCATTTAAAGATGTAGCTTTAACACTTCTTCCACACTTATTATCAGGATCAAAAAAGAAAGAAAATGTTGATAAAAAGACATTAATTCTAGTTGCAACGAGTGGTGATACAGGAAAAGCAGCATTAGAAGGATTCAAAGATGTAGAGAATACAGAAATAGTTTGTTTATATCCTTCTGAAGGTGTTTCTGAAATGCAAAAGTTACAAATGGTAACTACTGGCGGAAAAAATACTCATGTAATCGGAATAAATGGTAATTTTGATGATGCACAAAGAGCAGTAAAAGAAATCTTTTCTAGTAAAGAAATTAATGAATTATTCAATAAACATGGATATGAATTGAGCAGTGCAAATTCAATCAATTTTGGACGTCTTGTTCCACAAATTGTTTATTATATTTCAGCATATGTTGATTTATATACCAATAATGAAATTAACTATAATGATCCAGTTAATTTTGTTGTGCCAAGTGGTAATTTTGGAAATATTTTAGCAGCTTACTATGCTAAACAAATGGGAATTAATATTAAAAACCTAATTGTAGCAAGTAATAAAAATAACGTATTAACAGAATTCTTTGAAACAGGAAGATATGATGCTAATAGAAAATTCTACAAAACAATTAGTCCATCTATGGATATTCTTGTTAGTAGCAATTTAGAAAGATTAATCTATGAAGTTGAAGATAGAAATCCAGAGGCTGTTAAAAAGTTAATGGAATCTTTAAAAGAATTTGGTACATATTCAATAGATATGAAAACTTTAGAAAAGAAACTTCCAGAATTTTATGCATATTCAACAACAGAAGAGGAAACCAAAGAAGTAATAGAAAATGTTTTTGATGAATATGGATATTTATTAGATCCACATACAGCTGTTGCAGTATCAGCATATATGAACTATATGAATGAATTCTTTGATGATATTCCTACAGTTATTGTTAGTACAGCTAGCCCATATAAATTCCCAGTTGATGTTTTGAAAGCTGTTGAGCCAGAAGCAAAAGTTGAAGAAGATCCATTTAAAGCAATAAAGAAATTAGATAATATATCTGCAATGGATGCTCCAAAATCAATTAAAGAATTAAAAGAATTGCCAATAAATCATACAACAGTTGTTGATAAAGAAAATATTAAAGAAGCAGTAATTAAGGCAGTATTGGGAGATAAGTAAGATGATAGGAGATAAAAAGGTTGTATATAGCGCTGTTCAACCAACAGGTGTAATTACATTAGGTAATTATTTAGGCGCATTAAAAAACTGGGTAAAACTATCAGAAGAATATTTAAGTATCTTTTCAATTGCTGATTTGCATGCTTTAACAGTTAGACAAGTTCCAGCAGAATATAGAGAAAGAGCTTTAAGTTTTTATGCTCAATATATTGCTTGTGGACTTGACCCTGAAAAATCAATTATGTATTTTCAATCACATGTTCATGAACATGCAGAACTTGCTTGGATATTAAATTGCTTTACATATATTGGTGAATTAAGTAGAATGACTCAATTCAAAGATAAATCAGCTAAGCATCAAGATAATATTAACGCTGGGCTATTAGATTATCCAGTATTAATGGCAGCGGATATATTGTTATATCAAGCAGATTATGTTCCTGTAGGAGTTGATCAAAAACAACACTTAGAATTAACAAGAGATATTGCTATAAGATTTAATAATGCATACTCACCAACGTTTACAGTTCCTGAACCATATATAGGACAAGCTGGTTCAAAGATTTTCTCATTGCAAGATCCTACAAAGAAAATGAGTAAATCAGATCCAGATGCGAATGCTACAATAAGTATTATTGATTCAGCAGATTTAATAATGAAAAAGTTTAAGCGTGCAGTTACCGATTCTGATTCATTTGTTAGTTATGATGAAGAAAAGAAACCAGGAGTATCTAACTTATTAACAATACTTTCATGTATAACAGGGAAATCAATTGATACACTTGTTAATGAATTTGAAGGTAAAGGCTATGCTGATTTTAAGCAAACAGTAGGTGAATGCGTTTGTGAAGAATTAAAACCAGTTAGAGAAAAATATAATGAATTAATTAATAACAAAGATTATTTATATTCTTTAATTAAACAAGGAGCTGAATCAGCTCATTTCATTGCTCAAAAAACTTTAAGAAAAGTTTATAAAAAAGTTGGGTTAACACAAATATAATATGTTCGGATATGTAGTAATTGATAAACCCAATATATTAATTAAGGATTACCAAACTTATAGATCATATTATTGTGGACTTTGTAAAAGTATTGCTAAAGCAAACTCTCAAGTAACAAGACTTACAATAAATTATGATATTGTTGTTCTAACTCTATTAGCTGTTAATTATAACAATTTTGACCCTTCATTTAAGCAAGGACATTGTATTACACATCCAATTAGAAAGATAGAGTACGTTGAAAATAATGAAATTTTTGAAACGATATCACATATCAATACTATTTTAGGATATTACAAAGCAAGTGATGATGTTGTGGATGAAGGGAAACATAGATTAGTTAAAAGCGTGTTAAAGCCACAATATAAAAAATCAAAAAAGGTTTTACCTGAATTTGAAAAGTATGTTAAAACTAATTATGATATTTTGCGCGAACAAGAAGAAAGGCATGTCGATGTTGAAAAACTTAGCGATACGTTTGGAAATATTTTAATGGCTACAGCTGACGTGATAACAAAAAATCCAGATAAATATTTAAAAGAATTATTGTTCTATTTAGGGAAATGGGTTTATACGATAGATGCATATGACGATATAAAGAAAGATTTTAAGAATAAGAGTTTTAATCCTTTCCTTAAAAACATTGACTTAGTTGATAAAAATTTTTATGATAATTTAGAAGGAACTATTCGTACTTTACTATATTCTTATATAGATAGAATTATGGAATCGTATGATAAAATGGATATTAAAATCAGTGAGGGTCCACTTAGTAATATAATATACAGAGGACTAAAAATGAGAACTGAATTAGTTATTAATGCAAAGGGGGAAAAATGCGAAAGGATCCGTATTTAATATTGGGAATTTCCAAGGAGGCTACATTAGATGAAGCGTATGCAGCATATAAAGCAGCAAGAGATAGGTATGAATCCTTGAGATTTGAACCTGGTGAAGTTGGTAGCGATGCTTGCATAAAATTACAAGAAATAGATGAAGCATATGATATTGTTTCAGATGAAATAAAACAAAGAGATAGTATTTCTCATTCAAACGAAAACAATTCTTTTGATCCTAATTCTCAAAGGAGTCAGATAGATGATTTAACAAAAATAGAGAGAGCATCAAGTTTAATCAAAGAAGGTAAAACAGATGAAGCACAAGCATTTCTAGATGATTGTTCTGTTAGACCAGCAAAATGGCATTATGTTCAATCTGCTATTTTTTATCAAAAAGGCTGGAAGGCTGATGCAATGAGACAACTTGATTTAGCTTGCGATATGGATCCAAATAATCCAACATTTAGAGAAGCAAAGAGAAAGATGGAAGAATCCATGAACGCAAATACAACGGATAAACAAAAATCATATTACAATGAAAACACAGGCAATGAAAACCAAAGATCATATAGAGAAGCTCCAGCTGGTGGTACTGGCAGAGGATGCGGAGTTTGTGATGTTTGTTGCGGATTATTGTGCTGTGATAGTTGTTGTGAATGCATGGGTGGAGATTTAATTCCTTGTTGCTAATCTAAGTAGGCATTGATGAAGTATTCAAATAGAAAGGATATTGGGAGAAGAATAGCATTTGCAGGAATAGGTGCAGCAGTATCCTTGGTTTTTGTAATTTTATCATACTATGTAAACATTCTTACTTTATCTTTTACAGTTTTTTCTTCATGTGGAATTATGATTCCACTAGCTATGTATTATTACAAAGAAAGTATCTTTTCAGCTGTTGTTACAATAGCTTTAGGCGCAATATTTGCTAATATAAAAATTTTACCATATGTGTTAGCTAGTGGTGTATATGTTGTAATTACAACGATAATGCATGATAAAAAATTAAATATATTCTTATCATATTTTATAAAACTAGTTTATTTTTGTTTTGTATTCTTTGTTTTATATAAATTAACAGGATTATTTGTAGTTAACATTGAGAAAATATCATTTTTACAAAATCTATCTCAAGCATGGTTATATGTTGTTTTAAATATTATCTTTGTTA
>JAIKVY010000256.1 GCA_024685275.1 Clostridia bacterium | reverse complement strand
GCAGTGAGAGAACGTATCTCTTAGCTTAATGATAAATCAGTATTCTCATTTTTTCAAGTGGTTATATATAGGTAAGATAGTAGTGAAGAAATATTTTGTTTGTTCCGATATTCATGGTTTCTTTGATGAATGGATGAAGTCACTAAGTGATGCTCATTTTGATGTGAATAATAAAGATCACATTTTAATAATTTTAGGGGATATATTTGACCGTGGTTATCAAGCCAAGAATATTTATGACTTTATCCGCACTCTTCCTAAAAATAGAAGAATTTTGGTAAGAGGCAACCATGAATTGTTACTTTTATCTCTTGTTAAACGTAGAGCAGTGAGTACTAGCGACTATCATAATGGAACATATATTACTCTCACTTGCTTTGGTAAAGATCCATCTCTAGTTCAAAAAGAATACTTTAAAAATAACAAAGATAAATGTGATGACTCATTTAAATTATATTTAGAGTCTGAAGATATTTATTATCATGCTTTTCAAGAATTATTTACAAATAGAGAGATTCAAAAAGTTGTGAAGTGGATTAATTCAAATGAATGGGTAGATTATTATGAGTTAGGCAAATATATATTTGTTCATAGTTTCATTCCACTTACCCATGTCAATGGAATAAAGACTTATAACCCTGATTGGAGAAATTCTTCTACCCAAGGAGAAATAAAGGAATCTATGTGGGGTTGCCCATATGAATTATATTTAAATGGTTATTTTAAAAAAGAAGAGGCTAAAGGAAAAATTTTAGTATGTGGTCACTGGCATACATCTGACTTCTATAATCAAGTTTTATACAAAAATGATAAAGATAAATGGCTAGATATTAGAGAATCTAATCCAATATTTATTTATAAAGGATTAATCGCTATTGATGCATGTACTGCCTTAACTGGAACAATAAATGTATTAGTGATTAACGAAGATGAAATATAAATGTTAGTAAAAAATGTGGTTGAATTACAAAAAAATACTTTATTTTCTCCAGAAAGTATTGTATAAAGATACTATGTGGAGGAAATATGATAAAAACTTATCAAATCTTACTCGATGAACTAAAGGATTATAAAAACCCAAAGACTAAAATCCAAAGAATGGTAAAAAACCATGAAATATTTCCTATTGCAAAAGGCTTATATGAAACTAACCGTCATGTAAACCCTTATTATCTTGCTGATCCAATATATTCGCCTTCTTATATTTCTTTTGAAACCGCTTTAGCTTACCACAATTTGATACCTGAAAGGGTATATATGATTAAGAACGCAACTTTTAGGAAATATAAGACTAAAGAATATAAAACAATATTTGGTACCTATTCTTATCAAGATGTTCCTTCAAGAGCTTTTCCTTATGGAGTAGATATAGTGTCTGTGGATGGTTATATGTATAGGATGGCTAATAAAGAGAAGGCATTATTAGATACCCTCTATGCGACCAGCCCAATATCAAACATGAAAGAGATGAGAGAATATCTTTTTGAGAATATGAGAATTAATGAATCAGTATTAGATACATTTGATGTATCGCTAGTAGAAGAATTATGTGAACTTTATAATTCTAGGAATGTGACTTTATTTACCAAGATGTTAAAGAAAGGCAAGATATGATTAATACAGTATTTTTAGAACAAGTAAAAAAATATCCTCATGACAATATAAACGAAATAAAAAACGCTCTTAAAGAAACACTTCAAGATATAATTTTGGCAGGATTAGCTAAGGGAGATTTCTTTAAAGTAGCGGCGTTCTATGGTGGCACATCTCTTAGAATCTTTAGAGGTCTTCCTAGATTCTCAGAGGACCTTGATTTCACCTTAATAAATAATGAAGTCGATTTTGATTTGAATAGATATCTCCCCTTTATTCATAAAGAATTCATATCAATGGACATATATTGTTCAATAAAAGAAAAACAAAAAAATGTCTTATCTACAGTAGAAACAAGATTTGTTGATTTCAGTTTAGTTGATTTATTAGGAATATCATTTCCAGAATATATGAGTAAGGTTAACAAAGATGAATTCTTATCAATTAAAATAGAAGTTGAAAAGCATGTTTTCGATGGTGGAGAAATAGAAAGGTTATTACTTACGTATCCTTCATTTTCAAGTATTACAACGTATAAAATGGAAACTCTATTCGCGTCAAAAATAATTGCAATTCTCAATAGAAAATGGAAAAATCGTGTAAAAGGCAGAGATTTTTACGACTACTTGTTTTACATTAGTAAATCTACCAAGGTGAACATGACATTTTTAGAAAATGGTCTAAGAGCGTTTGGGTATGAACTCGATGATGGCAAATTGACGATTGATCTACTTAGAGGACTTTTAGTTGAAAAGTTTTCTAATGTTGATTACGACGCTG
>JAIKVY010000235.1 GCA_024685275.1 Clostridia bacterium | reverse complement strand
ATCTAATAAAATTTTTTGATAAAATTTGTATGATTTATATATAAATATATAAAATAAAAGGTAAGTGGATAGTTATGAATTCAAGTTTATTACTCGCTAGTAATATCGGAGAAAAGTTTGCTACTGGTGGAATAACTACTTTAATTGGTTTATTAATGACGTTCGCAATATTAACAATACTTATATTATTTATTGTTTTAGTCCGTTTTTTAATAACTAAATTAGATTTAATTCCAATGGATAAGTTTAAAGCAAAAATCAAGGATAAATTTAAAAGAAAAGAAAAAAAATCCGATAGTAAGGTTGTTGAAGTTTCTTCACAAGAAGAGGAAAAGAAAGATAATATTTCAGATGATTTAAAAGAAGTTATCGAAGAAGCAGTTAAATCTTATGTAAAAAATACTGCTGATGATGGCAAACCTCATGAAAATATTAAAATTGTTAATATAAAGGAGGTTGAATAATTATGAATTTAATTGCTGCTTCAAATATTGGTGAATGGTTTAAAAATTTATGGAATTCAACTGGTTTTACAAATGCTGTTCCAGATTATTATGTACAAAATGGCTATACATTAGGAATTTGGGGAGAATTAATAATGCTTGTTATAGCAGCTTTCTTTGTATATTTAGCTATTGCAAAGAAATTCGAACCAAATTTGCTTTTAGCTATTGCATTTGGAATGTTCATTATTAATATTCCTGGAGCCTATGAAGTTTTATATGGAAAAGGTGGATATGTATTTACTGATGGAGTAAATAATCAGGTTATTGCAGGAACACTAGAAGAACTTTGTAAAAACTTAGGTGTTGCTTTTGATAATAGCTCTGCAGCTGGATTACAAAATAGTTTAGATAATGTAGTACAGGCTGTAAAAGATGCTGTAATTAATGGCTCATTACCTGCATTTGATAAAAATGCTGATTTAATAACTTATACTTATCAAAGTGTTATTGCAAGTAAAGGATTATTTTACTATTTATATAAAGGTGTAGATTGGGTTATCTTCCCACCATTAATTTTCTTAGGAATTGGAGCAATGACAGATTTTGGCCCATTGATTGCAAATCCAAAGAGTTTATTATTAGGTGCTGCTGCACAATTAGGTATTTTCTTAACATTTATAGGAGCTTTATTATTAGGATTTGGAGATAAAGCAGCATCATCTATTGCTATTATTGGTGGCGCAGATGGTCCAACAGCTATTTATTTAACACAAAAAATGGGTGAATCTGATTTATTACCAGCAATAGCTGTTGCAGCATATTCATATATGGCTTTGGTTCCAGTTATTCAACCGCCAATTATGAAACTTCTTACAACTAAGAAAGAAAGATTAATTAGAATGGAACAGTTAAGACCTGTTTCTAAGAAAGAAAAGATTATTTTCCCAATAGTTGTTACTGGCATCGTAGGTATTATATTACCATCAGCATTACCACTTTTGGGAATGTTAATGCTTGGTAATTTATTTAGAGAATCAGGTGTTGTTCCAAGATTAACAAATACTGCGCAAAACGAATTAATCAATATAATTACAATTTTCTTAGGAGTTACAGTAGGAACTAAGGCTTTTGCACCAGTATTTTTACAAGTACAAACATTAGAAATAATTTTATTAGGAATAATTGCATTCTCATGTGGTACAGCTGGTGGATTATTACTTGGTAAACTATTATGTAAATTAACGAAAGGTAAGATTAATCCATTAATTGGTGCTGCTGGTGTTAGCGCTGTTCCTATGGCTGCAAGAGTTGCTCAAGATGTTGGAAGAAAAGAAGATCCAAATAACTATTTATTAATGCACGCTATGGGACCAAATGTTGCCGGAGTAATTGGAAGTGCAGTTGCTGCTGGTGTTTTAATTGCTATGTTTGCTTAAATTAGGGGGAATATATGAAAAAATTACAAATTACAGAAACAATATTAAGAGATGGTCATCAATCACAAGCTGCAACTAGAATGAAAACTAGTGAAATGTTGCCTGTATTAGATAAGATAGATAAAATAGGATACTATTCAGTTGAATGTTGGGGCGGAGCTACTTTTGATTCTTGCTTAAGATTTTTAAATGAGGATCCATGGGAAAGACTTAAAACTCTTAAAGAAGCTATGCCAAATACTAAACTTCAAATGTTATTACGTGGTCAAAATTTACTTGGATATAAACATTACTCAGATGACGTTGTTGATATGTTTGTTAAAAAATCAATTGAAAATGGAATTGATATTTTAAGAATTTTTGATGCATTAAATGATATTAGAAATCTTGAACAAGCAATTAAATCAACAAAAAAATACGGTGGAATTGTTGAAGCAGCTTTAAGTTATACAAAAAGTCCAGTTCATAATCTTGAATATTTTGTTGATTTATCTAAGAAATTAAAAAATATGGGAGCTGATACTATTTGTATTAAAGATATGGCAAATCTTCTTTTACCATATGAAGCATATGAATTAGTTAAAGCTATTAAGTCAGAAGTTGATTTACCAATACATTTACATACACACAATACCACAGGAACAGGTTCAATGACATATTTAAAAGCAGCAGAAGCAGGCGTAGATATTGTTGATACATGTTTAACCCCATTAGCTAATGGAACAAGTCAACCTGGTACTGAAAGTTTAGTCGCAACATTACAAGGAACAGAATTTGATACAGGTTTAGATTTAATTAAGTTAACAGAAATTGCGAACCACTTTAAAGGGGTTGCTGAAAGATTAAAATCAGATGGATTCCTTGATCCTAAAGTATTAAATGTTGATGTTAAAACACTAATATATCAAATTCCTGGTGGTATGTTATCTAATTTAATAAAACAATTGAAAGAACAAGGTGCATCAGATAAATATGATGAAGTTTTAGCTGAAGTGCCTAGAGTAAGAGAAGATATGGGTTACCCCCCATTAGTTACACCAACTAGCCAAATAGTAGGAACACAAGCAGTTTTAAATGTAGTAATGGGTGAAAGATATAAAATGGTTACCTCAGAAATAAAAGGTCTCCTAAAAGGTGAATATGGTAAATTACCAGCTGAACCTAAACAAGAAGTTATCAAAAAATGTATAGGTGATGAAAAACGTATTACATGTAGACCAGCAGATTTATTAGAGCCATCTTTTGATAAATATAAAGAAGAAATGATGAAATATTATACTAAAGAAGAAGATGTTCTTTCATATTGTCTTTTCCCAAAAGTAGCTGAAAACTTCTTTAAACAAAGAGATAAAGAGCATAAGAGATTCATTAAGGTTAAAGTTGGTGGTAAGCAATATGAAGTTGAAGTAGAAGATTATGATTATATCGCTCCAAAAGTTGTTGAAACTCCAGCACCACAAAAGCAACAATCTAATGTTGCTCCTGCTCCTGTTCAACCACAACAAACAACACCTAGCGTTAATTTGGGTAATGGGCAAGCAGTTAATGCTCCAATGCCAGGAACAGTAATAAAATTAAAATTTAAAACTGGTGATAAGGTTAAGAAAGGTGATGTATTATTAGTTCTTGAAGCAATGAAAATGGAAAATGATATTGTATCAAACTATGATGGCGTTGTTACATATGCAATTTCAGAAGGTGCTCATGTAGAATCTGGTTCTACACTTTGTAAGGTAGGTTAATGAAAAATATATTAATTATTGGAGCTGGACCAGCCGGTTTAATGTGTGCAATTAAAAGCGCGCAAAGAGGGTTTAATGTTACAATAATTGATCATAATGAAAAAATTGGAAAAAAATTATTTATAACAGGTAAAGGTCGTTGTAATAT
>JAIKVY010000206.1 GCA_024685275.1 Clostridia bacterium | reverse complement strand
TTTATATTTATCTTCACCAAGAAAAAATGGTTGAATATTTTTATGATTTTCTTGCATATATACAATTATTTTATTGATAATATTTTTAGTATCTGAATTAGTTTTAGAATAAACCACTTTAATTTCAGCTATATCTCCAGGAATGAGACAATTACTTATTAATTCTTTTACAATTTTCTCAACTTTATTCTTTAGTTCATTAGTTAATACTTCGTTATATATTTGGTAGTTAATTAAAAAGTTAATTTCTATAATCCCTAATTTTTCATTTATTGAAATACTTTTAAAATAAAAAATCCTTTCAGATGATTCTAGTTTTTCATTAAGTTTTAATATAAATTCATTTTCTAACATATATACCTACGTTTAAACTTTATTTATTAATTCTAACAAAGTATTTTCAATTTGTTCATTATCAACAACTTTATATTGTTTACCATGATAAAAAATAATACTTTTTTTATCCCCGCCACAAACACTAATATCAGCATCTTTTGATTCGCCAAGTCCATTAACCACACAGCCCATAATTGCAATACTTAAAGGTTTATTTTCTTTTTCTAATAATTTTTCAAGTCTATTTGAAATTCCATTTACATCTATTTGAGTACGCGAACATGTAGGACAGGCTATAATATTAACAAAATTATTATCCTTTCCCGAAGCTCTTAATATAGATTTAGCAATTTTTACTTCATCTAAAGGATCCCCAGGAATACTTACTCTAATAGTATCACCTATATTATCACACAATAATGATCCAATAGCTATAGTAGATTTTATAGATCCAAATTTCGATGTACCAGATTCCGTTAGCCCAATATGAATTGGATAATCCGTTTTATTTGCTAATATCCTATTTAATGATATTGTATCAAGCACATTACTACTTTTTATTGAAATAACAATCTTGCTAAAATCTTTATCTTCAATTAATTTAACACAATCTAACGTTTTTTCAACTAATTGTACATTTGTATAATCATTTAAATCAGATCCCGTATTAACACCCACTCTAATTGCAACATTATAATCCTTACACATTTCAACAATATTAATTAAATCTTTTATAGGAGTATTAAGAGGGTTAATTCTAATCTTACTTATGCCATTTTTTATAGCTTGTAAAACAAATTTTGATGAATAATGTATATCCCCAATTATAGGGACATTAACATTTTTAACTATTTCTTTTATAGCTATCGCAGATTTCTCATCTGGAATTGAAACTCTTACTAATTTACATCCTGCGTCTGATAATTTATTAATCTGTTCTATTGTAGATATAGTATCATACGTTTTTGAATTGGTCATAGATTGAATAACAACATCACCATTTCCTAATTCAACACCATTAATATTTACAACTCTCTTCATGAAAAAGATTATACATTAAAATATTAAAAATTTCTATAAAAAACAATGAATTAAAAGACTACTGAGATTAAAATAGTACATAAATATTTATTAAAAATTAATAAATCTTGTTATATCCGCAACAATTGCAAAAATTATTAACGCAAAAATACATATAATATCGATTATTGCTATAATATTCCGATTAAATTTTTTCTTAAATATAGATTCAAATATAACTAATAAAATTTTAGAACCATCTAGTGAAGGTATTGGTAATAGATTCATCACTGCTAAATTAGCACTCAATATACAAATAATATAGCTAAATACTCCAAATCCTGATTCTATTGCTTGACTCATACTATATACAATTGTACCCATCCCACCAGCTGATGCCATAAGACCAATTTTACCTGTAAATAACATTCCAATTATTAAAAATATTTTATATACAATAAAAAATGAATACATAATAGCTCTAGGAATCGCTCTAAAAAAATCTATCCTTACATAATCTAAAGCAATTGTAATACCTAAACCATGTGTGATTTTTTCATTTCCTTCATCATCGAGCACAACTTCACCATTTTCATCATATGTTTTAAAATCTGATTTAATTACATCAATATTAATTATCTCTCCATTTCTAATAATTGTTATTGTTCCAGTTTCATCAAGTTTAGAAAATGCGGAAGAAATATCATCAGCATTTAAAATATTTATATATTTATGATTAATAGAAATTATTGCATCATTTTCTATTAAAATATTATTTTGACCAATATAAGAATCTTTCTGTATTGAATTAACCTTAGGGACAATCTGTCCAAAAAACGTAAATACTAGGGTAATAATTATTATAGAACTAACAAAGTTAAAAAAAGCCCCACTAAAAAGCACTATAATTCTTTTCCAAGCTGGCATTGAATCAAATGATTTATCTCCATTCTCATCATTATCTGATTCCCCATAAAACTGACAGAATCCTCCTAAAGGAATACACCGTAATGAGAAAATTTCATTATTCTTTTTATTTGTAATTTTAAAGATTTTAGGTCCAAAACCTATAGCAAATTCTTTTATCTTAAAGCCTAATAACTTCCCTGCTAAATAATGACCAAATTCATGAATAACAATCATAAATAATAGAGCAAGTATACTAATTAACACATACCCAATATATTTAAATACTTCAGTTGCTGGAGCAGATATTAACACTTATAATTCCTTTCTAAATATTCCAGAACATTTTTATATAACTGTATAATTTGTTTCAATTCAAAACATGAATTACTTATTTTCTTTTCTTTAGTAAAATTGTTAATAGCTAATTCTAATATTTTATTTATATCATAAAATCCAATTTTATCTTCTAAATATAATTTTGTCGCAAAATCGTCAGCAGCACATAAAACAGTACATTCATAATCATCCCCATATTTAAATAAATTTTTACAAATTGCAAAACATGGAAATTTATTCTCATCAATTTTTTCAAAATCTAATTCTGTTAATTTTTCAAAATCTATACTTTCAACATCAACATCAATTCTATCAGGATAATTTAAAGCATATGATATCGGTAATAACATACTAGGCTTAGATATACAGGAGGTTATTGTATTATCGTTAAATTCAGCCATTGCATGAATTAAACTTTGTTTATGCATAATTGCTTCAATATTAGAAAAATTAAATATTCTTTTAGCTTCAATTAATTCAAAACCTTTATTAACAAGTGTAGCACAATCTATTGTTACCTTTTCCCCCATTTTCCAATTTGGATGATTTAAGGCATCTTTTGCTTTCATCATTTTTATTTGATCTATTGATAAATCTCTAAAAGCGCCACCAGATGCTGTAATATATAATTTTTTTAAGTCTTTACCTGAATTAAAAATTTGCCAAATTCCAGAATGTTCACTATCAAGTGGATAAATAAATGAATTTGAATTCACTTTAACTTTATTTAAAAATTGACCTGCACAAACAAAACTTTCTTTATTAGCAGTTGCTAATATTTTTCCATATTTTAAAGCATAATATGATGGAACTAATCCATTTATACCTGAAATGCCATTAACTACAATATCTATATTAGCATAAAGATCTTTATTGGAATAAACGCATTCATTTATATAATTATTTGAAAAAATATTAAAATCTTTATTCTCTATAGATTCACAATATGTGAATGGAATATTAAATTCATCTTTTATCTGATTTAAATATGTATAATTATGATTGTTTGTAGCAAAAACAATATTAAACTTATCTTTGTTTTTTCTTATAACATCAATTGTTTGTTTGCCAATTGATCCAGAACAACCAAATATTGCTACATTTTTCATGATATACTAACAGGGAAAAATCCAAATATAGTTACAACAAAAACCATTAAAATAAATGTAAATTGAAATGAATCAATTCGATCCATAAAACCACCATGTGATCCAAGTAATTTACTATAATCTTTAATACCTACTTCACGTTTAATTCTAGAAGCAGCTAAATCTCCAATTTCACTAAATATAGCTAAAACAAAACCAATACAAGCATAAATAAGAATTGATAAACCTATACTTCCATTAACATAATCACTTATTTTAAATACAATATTTGATGGAAATTTAGCAAGTTCAAATAATAAATAAACAGCTATTCCACCAACTGCGCCACCGATTAATCCTCCAATACATCCAGCATATGTTTTTTTAGGGCTAATTTTAGGAAATATTTTCTTTTTACCTAAGAAAGAACCTATAAAATAAGCAAATGTATCAGAAAATGCTGATATAGCTAAAGCAAAAATAAATGGTATAATACCATATTCATGTAAAAGAATTAAAGCTACAGAATTGGTAACTAATGGATAAATTAAAACAAATAAATTTGCTAAAAAATCTTTTATATTAATTTGTGGTTTAAATATAAAGATAATAAATAAAACTAAAAATGAAATAAAAAAGTTAATAATTAACCCACCATAACTTAAAAAATACACTAATGGATAAACACATATGATTGAGACAATTATAGGAATTATTGATATGTTAAAAGTAGTATTATCTCCTTCAACTCTAGTATTAAATAAATTTTTTAATTTACCAATTTTTTCTAAATTTGGATTTTTTAAAGCAAGAAACATTTCTAAAGCAGAAATAGCTGTAAAAACCATAACTAAAGCATCCATTGCATAACTATTTAAACTAGTTAAAAAGGTAAATAAAAACACTAACCCAAATAATAATAAACCTGTAATAATCCTTTTTACCATAAAACTCCTTTAGACTATTTTAATTATAGCATAAAAATTAAAATTAAAAAACTGATAGGAAAATATACCAAAATTTCAATAAATAATTTTATTTTTTTATCAATCCAAAAGTTCTATTTCTATTTTTATATTCAAATAATACTAAATTAATATCGTTTTTAGAATACTCTGGCCAAAATTTATCTAAAAAAAACAATTCGGAATATGCGATTTGTAAAAGCATAAAATTGCTAATTCTTTTTTGCTTTCCATATCTAATTACAATATCAGGATTATCATATTTTTTAGTATCCAAAGATAAAAATAAGTTTTCTTTCATAATAGGTAATTTATTTTTTAATAGTTTATCTATTGCTCTAATAGTATCATCAATTCCACTATAATTAATTGCGAATATTATATTTTTATTCGAATTAAATTTTTCTCTATTAAAGAATTTATCAATAATCTTCTTGTATTCTTTATTTAATACGCTTAGATTACCAATAAAATCCACATTAATATTTAATTCATTTGTTAGATTAAATATTATCTTATCTAAGAAATCAAAAACAGTTGATTCAATAAAAGATACATTGTTAACTTCTCTATTATAATTTTCTGTACTTAAAACAAATAAAGAGATTGTATTGATCGGTAAATCAATAAAATCTTTAATTAACTCCACTACTTTTTTGGCACCATAGATATATCCTTCATTTCTACTTAACTCATTTTCTTCTGCCCATCTACCATTTCCATCAAGGATTATAGAAACATGATTAATCATTAATTTTTCTCCTAATGTTGTTTTTATAATTTTACAACATCTAACAATAAACTACTATATTAATTAAATAAGCATTTATCATCTTTGATAGATGCTTTTTTAATTAATATAGTAGTT
>JAIKVY010000200.1 GCA_024685275.1 Clostridia bacterium | reverse complement strand
AGTGAATTCATTTTTAAATACAGAAAATTTATCTTATTAGCAATTTGCATAATATTTGCCATTTGTATAGTTGGTACTGTATTTTTAACAATAAATAAAACAAAAATAAATTCCGATATGGTTAGTTATCTTTCTGAAGATTCCGATACAAAAAAAGGGATTCAGTTTATGCAATCGGAATTTGGAATACGTGGATATGCAACACTAGTTGTACGTGTTGATGAAAATGATGCGAATAATATTACCAAATTAACAACTGCTATTGATAACATTAAAAATATAAAAGTGAATGATAAGAATGTAGTTTCTAATATTACTTGGTATGGAACAGTTGAAGAATATTCTGATATCAAAAATAATACATCAACCATTATTGATAAAATTGCAGATAATAAAGAACAATATATCGAAATTGCTCAAAAATTAAGTGATGCTGGGTACTTTAGTGATTTAAATAATCTGAAAAATATTTTAGATATTGCTCAATACAAAGGCCAAGAATTTATTTCAACAACAGAAATGGAAAATTTCTTACGTCAAGAAACAAAAACAGCTAATGTGTATGATTATATAATTCTAGTTATGGCTAATATTGAGGCTGGTGATGTTGAATATGAGTTTTTAGATAGAATTAAGAGTGAATTTTCATATACTACATATTCATCTACTGGTACAACAGAAACAGCTCAAAAATTATTAAATGAAACAATGAAAGACTTGCCTTGGTTTATTCTGGCAAGTGTATTAATTGTTCTTGTTATCCTCTTTATTACTACATCAAGTTTCATTGAACCACTTATTTTGCTTGTAACACTGCTTGTTGGAATTATTGTTAGTATGGGTATTAACTATTTATATCCTTCAATAAGTATTATTAGTTTTGCAATAAGTGCTGTTTTACAACTTGCTATCACAATGGATTATGCAGTTTTCTTTATGCATACATATAGGAAAAATAAAACAAATATGTTAAGTGAAGAAGCTATTATTGCCACTACTCCAGAAGTTGCTTTGAGCATAATTGCATCTGGATTAACAACAATTGGTGGCTTTATTGCTCTATACTTTATGCAATTTAAAATAGGTACAGATATTGCAAATGTATTAATTAAGGGTATCCTAACATCTATGATTAGTGTCCTATTATTACAACCTATACTCACATATATGCTTGATAAAATAATTGATAAAACTAATCATAACTTCATATCAAAACTAAATAATAAAATAAATGAAAAGAGATTAAAAGAAAACAAAAAAGAAATTGAAATAAGTAAAGCTAGTATAACAAGGCCGATAGGAAAATTATCTATTAAAGCTCGTATTATTCTAATAATTGTAGCTATTGGTTTAATTGCTCCAGCATATATTTTCCAAAGTAAAGTTGAATATAGTTATTTGAACTTATATGAAAAGAAAAATTCAACAGAAGAAGATATTTTAGCTAATGAAGTAGGAAATCAATTAATCCTATCTGTTCCTATTCAAACAATTAATAATAAAACACATCAAGATTTCATAGAAGATGTTCTAAAAATTAATACAAATAGAATAACTGGTATGATTGGAGTTTTCACAGCTGTTGATATAAAACCTGAAATACTACTCTCTCTTTTAGATTTATTAAATAATAATAGTGGCTCTTTAGATATCAGTTCATTAAAAGAATATTTAACAGAACCAATGTATGCTTCATATTTAGAACAAGCTGGCATCACTGAAACTGATAAGGAATTATTAATTGATCTTCTTGATACTTTCGAACTATATTCTAATGACACAGATTTTAGTACTTTAAACCAATACTTTAAATTAATAGATAACAAATGGTACACTCTTTACACAATATCATTTAGTGGAAACACAGAAGACGCTGAAGCTCAAAATGCATACAAACAAATACTAGAATTATCTGTTAGCTATTTTGGAAATAATAACTATTATCCAGTAGGATTAATTACTTCATCATATGAAATGTCACAAATTACTCCTAGAGACTTTTTAATTGTATCATTGGTAAGTATTGCTATTATCTATTTAATAGTTACTTTACTCCTTAGAAACCCTCTTAAGAGTTTAATTATCGTTGCCATTATTGAACTTGGAATCTGGATTAATTTAGCTATAACATACTTCACTGGCAATAGTATCAACTTTGTTGTTTACATTATTATTAGCAGTGTTCAATTAGGTTGTACTGTCGATTATGCTATCCTATTTGCTAATACATTTGAAAAGAATAGAAAGATGTATAAAAACGGAAAAGATTGTGCTATTAACACTGCAATAGAAACAATTCCACCTATAACACAAAGTGCTTTATTAATTTCAGCTGTATGTTTTAGTTTGTATTTAATATCAAGTAACTTGATAATAAAACAATTAACTGGAATGCTTGCTAGAGGCGCAGTTTTTAGTTATTTATTAGTAGTTTTACTACAACCAGGCATTTGGAGCTTCTTTAAAACAGAAAGAAGAATTATTGACTATAAAAAGAAAATAAATTCATTAGATGAAAAGATTACTAATTTAGATAAACAAGAAGATGATG
>JAIKVY010000179.1 GCA_024685275.1 Clostridia bacterium | reverse complement strand
TGCAAAAGATATTGTTATTTCTTTCTTACAAAGATTGATTGTCCCAACCGAACAAGAACAAAAGTTTATAGATGAATTTAAATCTAGAAATTACAACCCAACATTACTATTTCAAAATCCACAGCACATATCTAACATTAGTCATCATCCTATGGCGTTGTGGCGTTGTAGAAGCAATTAATAACAAGAGAGCAAGAAAAATTTGTTAATACTAAATTGAATATTGGTAACTCTTAGCAAAATAGAAAATGTATAGGCTCAAATACTAAATCGCTGTAAATGTCAACATAAAAATGCATAATTTCGCCAAACTCAAAATGCATAAAATTTAATTGTCTTCTTCGAATATTGATTTACCTTTAATCCGATAAGACATTCCATTAATCTTGATTACTTCACAATGATGAACTAATCTGTCAATAATTGCATTAGCAATAACAACATCTCCAAAAACATCACCCCATTTTGAAAATGGTTGATTTGTCGTTAATATTGTTGATCTATTTTCATACCTAGCTGCTATTAACTGAAAAAAGCCATATGATGCATCTTTGTCTACAGGCAAATAGCCAATTTCATCAATGATTAGTAATGAGTATTTTAGGTAGTGTTTAACTACTTGTTCAACTCGATTTTCTTTAGCTGCATTCTTTAATTTTTCCATTAACTGAGCAAAATTAATAAAATAGGTAGATATTCTTTGACCAGCTGCTTCAATTCCTAGAGCTGTTGCTAAATGTGTTTTTCCTGTCCCTGGAGAACCCATAAAAATAATGTTTGTTTTTTCTTCCATAAATCTTAGTGTGGATAGATCTAAAATCTTTTGCTTGTTAATTGTTGGTTGATATGAAAAATCAAAGTCATTAATTGTTTTAATGTACGGAAAAGAAGAGACTGTAATATTAATCTTTCTTGCTCTTTCATCTCGATAATCAATTTCAGCCCTTACTAGTTCGTTAAGTATATCAACAAACGACCTGTTACTCTTGCTTACTTCATCTAATGTGGATGGTAGTAATTCTTGTATCCTAGTTAATTTTAGGATTTCTAGATTGTTGTTTAATTCAATGTATGTGCTCATTTTTTACCTCCTTTTGCCTCATAAATTGTCAAACATCCCTAAATTAAATTTACAAAATTCATCAATGTTGTCCTTGTCTTTAATAACCATTGATAATTGTTCTTTGTAGTGCTCTGGTAAGTAATTGATTGATTTACTTCCAATCTCATGCGTGCATATTAAATGGTTTTCATAATAAATTTTTAATTTCCCTTCAATTACATCCATATTTACTGTTTTTTTGATATACTTAGATGGGACGGAGTATTTTTTACCCTGATACGTAATTAATGCATCTTTAGGAACTATACGTGTGATTGGTTTGGTTGAATAATATGTTTCTAATAGCTCATATTTCGGCTCAGGATTTAAATATTCCTTCTCTTTTTTTAGTCTCTCTTTCGGAACTTCATGTGTCGTTTGTTGAATCTCTGAATTAATTTGCTCCATTAAATTAGTAACTATTTTGTTTAATTCATCTAATGTGTCAAATTCATGATTGTATGCTTTTAATCGATTCATAATTTTGGCTACAACTTCTACTTTGCCTTTCGTTCTTGGCCTGTACGCAATACATGAACGTGGGATAAATCCTGCATCTTTACTAAATTCCACAAACTTCTCATTGTATACTGGTACATCAAATTGAGTCCTTGATCTATCTACAACTGTTCTCATGTTGTCAAATAAAAACTCATGCGGCGTTCCTCCAAAGTATCGTATTGCATTGCTTAAACACCTAAATAATGTCGCTTGCGTCCTATCTAATGTCAATTCTATGTACTTGTATCTTGAGTATCCTAGTATGCTTAGAAAAATGTTAATAACATATAGCGTTCCATCTTTGCTAATCATCTTTAATGATTCTTTCCAATCAATTTGACATTGTCCTCCAGGCACTGTCTCAAATCTAATCGTTACTTCCTTAATTTTGTCTTCCTTTAATTTGTGCGTGTATGCTTTGATACTTGAATATGAACCTTTGTATCCATGTTCTTCCTTTAACATCTGATATATGCCTACTGCTGGAGCATTGTGCTCTATATACCTTTCGGCTATAATCGTTTCAAATCCGTCAGTCACTTTAACTACTTTTCTTTTCTTTCTTTCTGTCGGACTTTCTCCTCGATGTTCTAAATATCGTTTTACTGTTCTAGGATCACAATTATATTGTCTTGCTATCTTTGAACAATTTACTTTTTTGTTTGTTCTAATTTCCATTATTAATACCTCGAATATGTCTTTCCGCATCCTTATCCCTCTCTTTGATATTCTTATTTCAACCTACGGTCTTCATAAGAATATCAAAGTACTAGAAGAATAAAAAACTACATTTTCAACTTGGCGAAAAACTACATATTCAATTTAGCATTAACAATTTTCTTTTAAGTTTCTTCTCATCTCAATCAAAGAATAAAAGGTTACATATACTATTTGAAGATACATATATTTTATTTGTTAATTTGTTTTGTTTTCTATGTTTGGATATTAAATGTTTAACAGAACTGTATGTCCCTAAATAACCCAAATCCTTAAGTTTTAAGTAAATACATATTATTTTAACACCTGACATATATTCTTTGATTGCATAATCCTCATATTTATCTAAAGCGCTATATCTATGTGCTTCTTTTCTTTTTTGATAAGATATCTAAATCATCAATAGAAATACATCTTCTAACATAACCTTCAGATTTGTCCATTATAGAAGCTATTTTGCAAATAGTTAATCCTTGACTATGCAATTTCTTTACCATTTCAGCATTTTTTCTTTTT
>JAIKVY010000147.1 GCA_024685275.1 Clostridia bacterium | reverse complement strand
GGTTGATCTGTAAATGTTGTAGATTGTGTTTTTGAGTTTTGTTTCTTTATTTGATAATTGTAGGCTCCTACTTCTATTTGTTCCGTTGAATATTCTTTTTATCACGCTAAATATTGATTCTACATTGTTTCTTCTTGAATATATTTCTTGGTTAAATGTATTTTTGCTTTTTAGTCGATAGTGTCCTGTTTTTGCTCTGGTTTTTAGAGGTATTTGATCTTCTGCTTTTGCTTCTTCGTTTATGCATTTTCTGATGGGTTCTGTATCGTATGCTCTGTCTGCTAGGATGTATTTTGGATTATATTTCTTTATGTTTCTTATTGCTGCTATTGCGAATCGTGTGTCAAATCTTGGGCCTCTTTGAGCTGCAAAATGGAGTATTAATCTGCTGTCAACATCGATTGAGATATGGTTTTTTACGTAGCTTTTTCTTTCTTTTCGTCTTATAATTGCGTAATATTTGTCTGCGTAGTCGTTAGTGAATCCGCTTCCATCTAAAGCAATTATTTCACCATTAATTTGATGATTTATTAATATTTGTTTGTTTAATTCTTGCAATATTGATGTTGGTAGTCTTTGAAAGAATTTCTGGAGTGTTGTGTAATGTGGAACCTTTTTTAAGTGTAAATATTTCTGTATTTTATCAGATAACTCTAATAAATCTGTTATTTGTCTATATGTACTTCGAGTGTAGATTTTAACCGCCAAAAGTGTGAATAATGCAGGTTGTGTGAAGTCATGCTTTGAAAAATGGCTTGAATATTTATTTAACACTATTTTAGAGTATTTAAATACATATTTGATGAATTTTAACAGTTTATTTGGTTTAATATCTCTGTTAATTTCTTTAATTTTTTTAAGTGCTGGTTTTTCAAAACCAAAATCCGAAAGATTTAATTGCTTTGAAAACAAACTAATAACTGGAGAATAGGTATTTTCGTGTTTCATATTAATATTTATTCTCCATTTTACTATATATAGTTATATATTGCTTATTTTTTTTAATCGATGTGAAATTTCAAGTGAAAATAGGAATACATTATAATCAGATTATTTCAAAAGATTCTAAGTAAAAATAGAAATAAAAATAAGTTTTTAAAAAATTTTGCAAAAATCAAATATGATTTCTACAAAGCCATTTTTTTAAGAAATACAGTCTTTCCAACACCCCTAAGACCAGTTAACAAAATTTGCGGCGCATTTCCATTGGATGTTGTTTGCAAAAGGCTTTTAAGATTATCTATTTCAGCAACCCTGTTGTAAAATTCATCCTCACTAAGATTTTCTCTGGTTCCCCACGGTATCATGTTTTCACTCTCATAATTATATCTCTCAAAATAACTTTATAAAGTTATTCACCAAGAGAATATGTATTCCCATATAGAATAAAAATTAAAGTTATTCACTAAGAGAATATGTATTCCTATATAGAATAAAAATTAATGTTATTCTAACAATGAATATATTTTGAAAAATAATAAGAATTTTGGAAGTGCGACTTTGCACAAAAGCACAATTGCACAAAAACATGAAAAATCAAATTAACCAAAACCTATTAAAATAGCTAAAAATAATAAATTAAAATCAAATAAATTTATTAAGAACTAAAAAGAAAATAAATAAAAAAATAAGAGTTAAAAACTCTTAAAAAAAGAAATAAGGCAAGGAAATCTATACGAACTCTAATGTGAACCAACAAGTATTTAATAAATAATTAATTAGTAAAAAAGCAATACCAACAATGAGATTTTATTTTATATTTCTTTCATCTTCAATAGAATCTGTTCTATTGCACCATCATTTAATTGCAACAGGAAGTCATCTAAATAATACTTGAGGCAACTGATTAATTCTGATTATTCAATCCATTCAGTTTTTCATTAGTAGTTACAGAATTCCATTTTATATAATCAATATTATATTCATTAATCTTTTTTAATACTGCCAATATTTCTAAATATATCTTACAGTAATTGTTGAAGATTTTCATATCAGTCAATTAATTCAATGATTTGAAAAATAATTAAGTCACCTTTTGCCTCATTACATTCAATCCCCATATCACTAAAAGTATTA